>DAITPA010000016.1:0-24446 GCA_036833805.1 Steroidobacteraceae bacterium
TACGGGCTCACCCAGCGCGCGCCAGCGAGCTGCCGACAAGTCGATAGCGGGGGCGATTGTGAACTTATTTGCTGCGGCTTCCGCGATAGCCCGTTATCGCGTTACGCACAACGGCCCCTACCCGCTCGCCAATGGCCCATCTTTAGGCTCCGAACCGCGGGTCCGCCCGCGCTTCCAGGCGCCCCGCTCTCAACCGCCACCCGTGCGCCAGCGCGAAAGCCCATGGCGGCGCCGTCAAATTGACTCCCTATAGCCCGAGGAGTAGGTTCAGACGCCTTTTTGCAGTCGATCACAATCAGAAGGAGAAAGACATGCAGATGCGAATCGTGATGCTGGGGGCGCTCGTGTATTGGGGTTACAGCCCACTGCTGCAGGCCCAGGACGCCGTAAAGGTTGATGCGAAGCATTACTCGGTGGTGAGCGAAAACGCCCAGGTCCGGATCCTGAAGGTGCACTACGGCGCGCACGAGAAATCGATCATGCACAGCCATCCGGCCACGGTCGCCGTGTTTCTGAGTGACGGCAAGGGCAAGTTCACTTTCCCGGACGGCAAGTCGCAGGACTTTGCTGTCAAGCCGGGTGACGCGATGTACTCCGCCGCCAACACCCATCTGCCGGAAAACACCAGCGATCAGCCCCTAGATCTGATCGTGATCGAGTTGAAGGGTAAGTCCGCCAAGGCGGCGAAAGCAGCGGCAAAGTGACGCGGCGCCCGGCCGGCGGCCCCCATCGCTGGGTTGGGTGGGGGAGATAGGCGGGGTGGCCGGAGGTCCTACGCACGGTTCTTGACCAACTCGCGCTATTAAGACGGGGCAGGCCAGTTCGCGGCCGCCGTCACGCCGCGAGATTGCTCCGTTAGAGCTGCGGGTAGGCTGATAGGCGCCGCGGGCGCTTGGGAAGAGTGTGCGCCCACGTTGCCTTGGACACGCCGGCGTTCGGCCGCTCAAGCTCATCGTTAGGAGTCTAATGAGGCTAACGCACAAATGAGCATCACTCCGCTAGGCACTGTCCTCTGGGTTCAGCGCCTGTGGCCGCCCGGCGCCGCGCGATTCAGTTTGTGAGTCACAGGTTTTACAATCTCATCCACTTGGGCCGCGCCGCTCCGACTCAGTCGCCTCGGATGCGGATCGAGCAACTGATACCGCGGCTAACCGACCGTTGGCGGCAATTCATCGGTAACTTCGAAAAGCGAATCCTGCCGGAGGATATTCCTGCATTTCGGCAAGAAATCGGGCGGCTCATCGGACCGATCAGAGTGCGGGCGACGCCCGAGGAAATACTACTCGAAACGCAAGAAGGTCACACAGAGGTGACCTTCTTGAGAGCTGCTGGCTTTGATGAGCCAGGGCAGCAAATAAGTCTGGTAGCGGGGGCAGGTTTTTTACGTATAACACGCGAATTGATCGTACCGCCGCGAGGGGCAAAGTAGCGCGTCGTCGCGAGTCGCATCCTCGGCTCATCTGCCCTATGCGTGCCCCGTTCCCTTCGCCGGAATATGGGGATTTGCGCCTTCGCAAAGGCTTGGAACTATGGGCCAGCCGTCAGCGCTTCGACTCTTTACCGTTGCTTGGCACAGTTCTGAAACCACGTTGGTGCATATCCGGCAATGCCTACAAAAATGAATACAACACCCACTGCGACACCGACCAAACTAATACTGGCAAAGATAATCGCTTATAAATTGTGGCCTCCAGCTCAATCCGCAAAGACGCGTGCATCAGAACAGCGGTGGGACAGCCAATAACAAAGAAGACTCCGAGCAAAACCGCAGCTACCCGTGTTGCTGCTCGCTCGCGGGGCTTGGTTGAGTTCTGAGTCTGCTTAAAAGCCCTATCCGCGCTCATGGACCTTCCTGTGTGGTGACGGAACGTAGCGCTCGTGTGGGCGGCTGGGGACCGTAGGTACTATGGTAGCGGGGGCACGCTACGACAATTATCTCAGCGTAGATCTCGTGTGAACGTCGTCCCAGGCGCATGATCATCGCCGTTATCGGACCCGGCTCTTAAGCGACTCGCTCAGGGCCTCGTACATCCATTCGTACTCACGCAGGCGCTTGATCTCGGTAATGGCTTCCCGGCAACACACCGCTATGTAGATGTGCCCTTGACCGCTGCCCGCTTCAGCCCGCTTGAGTAAGCCTTCGAGCTTCTTAACCACGTCCTTTTCAGGGCGCATGGCTTTCCCCCACGCCCACCTGCACCGAGATAGCAGGCTCTACCTCGACTTTTCGGGTCCTGATGTCAGGAGGGGTCGGGTGATGTGGCCACAAGCAGCCTATGCGTGCTGCACGGATCGACTCTTGCAACTCGCATACCGCAGCCAGCTCGTTGAGCTCGCCTCGCAGCTTCACGAAGCCGGGGTCGAGGGCGGCATTGCCCGCAACTTTCTCGCAAACCTTAATGATCGCGTCTACAGACTCCTGCCGATCATTCCACAGCATGACCTTTACGGAGTCCCCAACGGTGGATGCGTAGGTAGCCAAGGAGCCGCCAATGGCTTGCACAAATTCCGGCATGTCCATGCGGATCTTCGGATCACGTTTACGAATAAGCCCAACAAGACATCGCGGGAGGCCTGGGCTATCCCAAGGCGCGCCAGCATGATGTAAAGCCCAGCGCTCAGAATACACCCGTAATTCCCGGGCTATATCGGCGGCGATCTCTCGAATGTTCATTGTTTCACCTATGAAATTACTTCAGTTCCCGTTCACAGCGAGCCGGGCTTATTTGGATCGGGGCCGTCCTCGAAATGATGAGGCCACTGGCTAATCCCAAAAAGATGAGCTGAATTGATGTGCCACTGAAAGCGGGCTCCACGGTTTCGGCAATGGCGAGTGCAAAGAAGCAGATCGCCGCAATGGATACGACGGCAATAGGCCGGCGGACCACTCCACCTTTGCGCTCAAACACGGGAATGAGGGCACCGATACCAAAGAGCGGCGTGATGTTCCGTGCGACAAATGACACCGGATACTCACAACCATGGGCACAGGAGACGTATGTGCAGAGCACGAGCAAAATGGCGATGGCGATAAGCCAGCGATTCACGATTCGCAGGTCCAAGGTGGAACAGCACCACAAGAAGGGCTGCGATCCCTCGGCACGCCTGCAAAGACTCGTAACTGCTCGACGCTTCTTTTCCCATGAGCGCTGGATCCCCCTATCCAGGCACACGGTACAGCGACTCTCAGTTATTTAACATATTGCGCTGCGTCATCATGAGTTATCGGAAAGATCGGGGAACGTCGCGTGGGAGGCGAATCCTCGCAAGACTACCCAAAAACGACGGGCGCTTACGCAGCGCTTACATGGACTCAGAAACGGGTGGAGCCCAGTTGCGCTGGCGATGTAACTTGATGATTTTATTGGTAGCGGTGGCGCGCTACCGACTGCTGAATTGCCTGGGCTCCAGGCACCCTCAATTCAGAAATCGACCCAGGCTCAGGCGGCGAGCGCCAGCGGCTCGGGTTTGCCGATTGCATAACCCTGCAGAAAATCCACACCCATGCGCCGCGCGGCATCGACCGCACCGTCATCCTCCACCTGCTCGGCGATGACTTTGAAGTGCAAGGAGCGCGCAAGTTTGATCATCGCCGTGACCATGGCCTGATTGACCGAGTCGCGCGCGAGATTGCGCATGAACGAGCCATCGATCTTGAGGTAGTCCATCGGCAGATTCTTAAGATTCGAGAACGAACCCACGCCCGAACCAAAATTATCGAGCGCGAACTGGCAGCCCATGCCATGCAGCACGCCGACGAAGCGGCGCGCATGGTCCATATTGGCGATCACGGCATTCTCAGTGATCTCAAAGCACACCTGTCCGGGGGTGGCGCCGGTACTGTCGAGGCATTCGACCACGAACTCGAGAAATTGCCCGTCGCCCAGGGTCTGTCCGGAAATATTGATGGCGACGCTGCGGTTGCCGGCCACCGCGAGCGCACCGCGCCCGAGCGCCGCGAGCGTCGTCTGCACGACCCAGCGATCGACGAGCCCCATGAGACGGTAGCGTTCCGCGGCGCGCACGAAATCCGCAGGCGGTACGTCAACGCCCGCCTCATCGCGCATGCGCACGAACACTTCCATGGCAGGTCCAGGACCATCGGGACCATTGGCGGGAACGATGATCTGCTGGTAGAGGTGAAAGCGATTTTCCTTCAAGGCGCTTTGCAGTCGCTGCAGCCATTGGATCTCACCGGACTGGCGCGCCTTCGCTTCGTCGCGCGCCGAATAGACAGCCACGCGGCCGGAACCCTGCTTCTTTGCGACGTAGCAGGCCGAATCGGCCGCCGCCAGGAGCTCATCGAGCGTGCCGCTCTCGCGTGAGATCTCAACTATCCCGATTGACACGCCAATGTTGAAGATCTTGTCGCGCCATACAAAGCGATAATCGTTGACCGAACGGCAGAAGTCGTCGGCGATCTGTTGCGCTTTTTCGAGCGGACAGCCGATGAGCAGCATGCCGAATTCATCGCCGCCGATGCGCGCGACGGTATCGCTGTCGCGCACGGCATCGCGCAGGAGCTTCGCCACTTCGCGCAGCATGCTGTCGCCGGCGAGATGCCCGCTCGTGTCATTGACAGCCTTGAAGTGGTCGAGATCCAGGTAGCAGAGAATGTGCTGGCCATCGCCCCTCTGGCCGCGATCGATCGCCTCCTCGCAGCGCCGTTCGAAGTCGCGCCGATTGATGAGGCCCGTGAGCGCATCGTGGGTCGCTTGATAGGACATCTGCCGCGCAAGCCCGCGCAGCTCAGTCACGTCATGCAGCAGCGCCACCGCACCGGTCACCTCATTCGCCTCATTGCGAATCGGCGAGGCCGACAGCTCAATGGAGCGCTCACCGCCGTTGGCGCGCGACAATAAGAGCGCGCGGCGGCTCAAGTTCACGGGCGCGCCGCTCGTCAATGCCTGGCGCAAGGGATCACTCAGCAGGCGCCGATCGTTCTCATCCACGAAGCCCACCACCTGCTCGAGCATGCGATTCTCGCTCGGCTCCACCGTGGTGCCCGTCAAACGCTGTGCAGCCGGATTCATGTAGCGGACATGCCCTTGCGCATCCGTCGCAATCACCGCCTCAGCAAGTGATTCGAGCGCCTGCATATGCAGCGTCCGCGGCGCACCGGCTGCGTCATCGGGCAAAGTCAGTTGTGCGAGCGACGGCACCGTTTGCGTCGGCAGAATCTCCGCCCCCGTGATCAGCAGTGCAGGCTCGCCCTCGTAATCGATGACCGTGGAGCTCACTTCCAGGCGGCTCACCTGACCCTGCCGGCCCAGCATGTCGATCTCAAAGCGTTCCGCCGCGGGCTCGCCCTTCAAGCGGCGGCGGATATTCTCGTGCACGAGCGCGGCATACTCGGGTGGCACGAGGTCACCGAGGGAGCGGCCGACGAGCTCGTGCTGCTCGGTACCGACCAGCGCTGCGAACTGTTTATTGGCGTGCAGCACGACATCTCGGTGCACAATGACCGCCTCGTGGATGCGGTCGGCAAGTTCGGCGAACAGGGCGGCGGAGGCGTGCCTGGATTCGCGCTCCAGGCGCACACTGGCGCTCTTCGTCAGGAGGTGGTTGATCGCGGTGCCGAGGGCAGAGATTTCGGGGTGGTCGGTCTGCAGCTCGACGCGCCCCTCCAGGCGCCCGCCGCTCGCGATGCGTTGCAGCTGATGCGAAAGCTGCTCGACTGCCTTCATTTCTCGGCGCTGCAATCCATACAGCACCAGCAGGAGCGTTGCGACAAGCGCGAGCAGCAGGCACACAAGGCCGAGGATCGACATTTTAAGTCTTCAGTGCGTCCCGGAATAAACGCGCATCTGCCGGACACTCGTGTTTTCTTGTCGTGTCGGATGCGCCGTTAACAGAGCATATCGCAGGATGCCCCTCGGTCTGGCTGTATTTCACTATATCTCGTCGCATCAGCGCTTGGCAGAGTCGTGTAAAACCCTTAAGTTCTGACGCCCATTTTCTCAGGCAGAATAAGTCGAATAGAAAGGAAAAACGATGCGCACCGAAGAAGCCCGCGAACAGATGATCGACCAGCAGGTACGCGCCTGGGACGTGCTTGATGAGCGCGTGCTCGCGATCCTGCGTCTCGTGCCGCGCGAGCGCTTCGTCTACCCGCAGTACCGGTTTCTCGCCTTCGCGGACGTCGAAATTCCTCTGCCACACGGGCAGCACATGCTCCGGCCGAGCGTCGCCGGGCGGCTGTTGCAGGCGCTCGATCTATGCGGTTCGGAGCGCGTGCTGGAAGTCGGCACCGGATCCGGCTTCATCACCGCCTGTCTTGCCGCCGCGAGCCAGGCGGTACATTCGGTGGAGATCTTCGCGGATATCGCGGAGTTTGCGCGCGCCAACCTCGCGGCACTCGCCGTCGCTAACGCCCACGTCGTCAGCGAAGATGCCCTTGAGGTGTCCGCCGACACGCGCTACGAGGCGATTGCGCTCACCGCATCGCTGCCGCTGTACGACGAGCGCTGGCAGCGACAGCTTGCAATCGGTGGACGCCTGTTCGTCATCGTGGGAGTGCCTCCCATCATGGAAGCGCGCCTGGTACGACGCCTGACCGAAGAATCGTGGACATCGGCAAGCCTGTTCGAGACGATCGTCGACCCGCTGCGCAATGCACGGCGCCCCGAAGAGTTCAGTTTTTGACGGCTAGAGCAGCAAGCTCTTGATTTAAAAGGAACGGTATGAAGATCGAGCTGGCGATCGCGCTATGCATCATCGCTTTGCCGGCCGCGGCCGCCGCGGAGGACCTTCTGAAGGTTTACGACGACGCGCTGCAGAGCGATCCGCAGATGCGCGAAGCGACCGCTACGCGCATGGCTACGCTTGAAGCGAAGCCGCAGGCGCGTGCGCTGTTGCTGCCACAAATTGCAGGCTCGGCATCAGTGGAGAAGGACAAGACCGTCGAGGATCAATCCGCCCCGCAGCTCTTCACAAATCCTAACAATCCAAACCAGCTCATTCTGGTGCAGGAAGGCGTCAGGGGCACGGTACGTCCTAACACCAATCAATGGAACGTGACCCTGCGGCAGAACCTTTTCTCGTGGACGAACTGGGAAAATCTCAAGCGCGCGGATCACTCCGTCGCTCAAGCTGAGGCCGACTATCGCGCCGCGCAGGAGGATTTGATCCAGCGCGTCTCGCTGCGCTACTTCGACGTGCTGGCGGCGCGGGACGGTCTGGAAGCGCAGCAGGCAGCCCACGAGGCGATTACCAATCAGCTCGAACAGGCCAATAAGCGCTTCGAGGTGGGGCTGATTGCCGTCACGGACGTGCAGGAGGCGAAGGCGGCGAATGATACCGCCGCCGCCGCGGTCATCGCCGCGAAGCGTACCCTTGCGACCGCCGTCGAGCAGCTGCGCGAGATCACCGGGGCAAAATACGAGCAGCTCTCCCGGCCGGGACCTGCGATACCGCTCAAGTCCCCGGAACCTGCGAGCGAGGACCGCTGGGTCGAAGTGTCGATGGAGCAGAATCTTGCACTCGTATCGAGCCGGCTCGCAGCGGAAATCGCCCGCGATGACATCCATACGGCCGAGGGCGGACACTTTCCGACGCTCGATCTCGTCGCCGGCCACACGCATTACCGTCAGACCTCGACCGAGATCTTCCCGGAGGTTCCGAGCATCGATTTTCCCGGAGCGGTCGGCCCGACCTATACGCAGACGAACCAGGATTCCGTTGGACTGCAGTTGAATGTGCCGATCTTCAGCGGCGGCCTCACGACGTCGCAGGTCCACCAGGCGCAATACCGCTGGATCGCGGCGAAAGAGCGTGTCGCGCGCACCTCGCGCGACACTGAGCGCGCGGCGCGCGACGCCTTCTTGAGCGTCAACAGCGAAATCGCGCGCGTGCAGGCCTTACATCAGGCGCTCGAGTCCAGTAACACCGCCCTCAAGGCGACCGAAGCCGGTTACGAAGTCGGTACCCGTACCGCCGTCGACGTCCTGAACGCGCGCAAAACTCTGGTGCAGGCGCAGACCGACTATTCGCGCAGCCGTTACGACTACATTATTGATATCGTGAGTCTGCGCTTGGCGTCCGGCAGCCTCGATCGCGCAACGCTCGCGGAGATCAACCAGTGGCTCGATGAGACCGTGCCCACTTCGTCGGTGGCGAGGCCTTCCGCGGACAAACAGCCCTAAGAGCTCTTGAGGAGCGGGTCGATCAGGCGCAAGAGCTTCGCAAGCGCGCCGCGATTGTCTTCGATGCAAGCCCGCGCGAGCTGCCCCACGCGTTCGCGCTCTCCTGGATCGGAAAGCCATTTGCCAAGCTGCTCGCCAAGTTCGGCGGCATCATGCACAACCGTCAGCGCCCCGCGGGCGATCAGGAGCTCGGCAATCTCCTTGCTATTGAAGTAGTAGGGACCGGTCAAGATCGGCAATCCGAGCGCCGCAGGCTCGAGCAGATTGTGCCCGCCGACCGCGACCAGACTGCCGCCGACAAAAGCGACGTCGCCGGCGGCGTAGAAATCCAGAAGCTCTCCCAACGCATCGACGAGCAGCACCGAGGTGTCGGCATGGCAGGGCACGTTTTGCGACACTTTGACGAACTCGATCCCCTGACGTGTGAGCCATTCGGCGACTTCTGCGAAACGCGGCGGATGCCGCGGCACGAGCACCAGAAGCGCGGCGGGATGCAGGCGCGCGAGGCGCCGCTGGGCATCGAGCAGAATCTCCTCCTCACCGGCGTGCGTGCTGCCGGCAACCCACACCGGGCGCCGAGGCGCGTGCGACGCGCGCAACTGCGCACCGCGCGCGACGACGCTCGCGGGCAATGCAAAATCGAACTTCAGATTGCCGGTGACATGGGTCGCCGCCTGCGGCGCACCGATGGCGCGGAAGCGCTCGGCATCGCCCTCCGCCTGCGCCGCGATGAGCACTCCTTGCGAGAGCGTGTCCTCGAAAAGGCCGAGGAGCCTCTTGTAGCGGCGCACCGAGCGCGGCGAAATACGTGCGCTTGCGAGCACCAGCGGAACGCGGCGCCGCTGGCACTCGTGATAGAGGTTCGGCCAGAGCTCGGTCTCAAAGATGACCGCAAGCCGCGGCCGCACCCGGTCGAAGAAGCGCCGCGCAGCGCCCGGCAGATCAAACGGTACGAAGCGCACCTCGACCGCGTCGGGAAACAGCGCGCGCGCGCGCTGCGCCCCGCCGGGCGTCGCGGTCGTGAGCACGAGCGGTATCTGCGGATAGCGGGCGCAAAGATCGAGCACCAGCGCCGCAGCCGCCTGCACCTCTCCCACCGATACGGCGTGCACCCAAACGCTCGCGCGGTCGAGCGCGCCGCCGAAGCCGAAGCGTTGCGAGAAGTTCTGCCAATAGCCCCTCTCACGGCCGCCGCGCCACAACATGACGCCGCACATCACCGGCACGAGGAGGTACGCGGCAACGCCATAAAAAATTCGGAAGCGCGCGCGCATCGGGCTTGTACAGTCTCGCTACGGGCTAACCAGCGAACTGCCGCCCGAAGCGAGGCGATAGCCATCGAGTAAACCGTGCCAATCGGCTTCCGTGAAGCGCTCGGCGGGTAATGCGAACGTGATCTTCTCGAGCGAGCGCCGCAGCCGCACTAGATTGGCGTCGCACCAAAGGCCGGGCTTCCTCAAACGGCCGCGGTCAAAATCGATGAGGTAGACCGCCTCGGCTTCGCCCAGAAGGATGTTGTGCGCATTCAAGTCCGCATGAAACACGCCGCGGTCATGGAAGCGCCGAATGCAATCGCCGATGGCGATCCAGTGCAGCATCGGCAGCTCTGCCTGCGTCAGGCGCGCCGCCAGGGATTCGGTGTCGACGAGCCTCTCGGTGATGAGGTCGCCCGTGTAGGTGACGCCGCTCTTTCGATAGCGCGCCCCAACGGGAAGGGGCACGGGCAGCCCTGCGCGCCGCATGTGGTAGAGGAGCTGCCATTCGGCGAACGGACGCGTAACCGATGCACCGCGCCATAGGTAGCGATCGGCGGACAAATGCGCGATGAGGCCGCCGCGACGATAGTGACGCAGCACGTAGCGCCGGCCGGCCGTATGGATCATGTGCGCATCGCCGCGACCGTGGGCGACGCCCTCGAGCTCACCGCGCGACAACCAGTATTCCGGATCGAACCAGGAGGGCGTCAAATTGCCCGTGCGCAGACCGTCATATAGCATGGCGCCGCCCGCCAAGACGTGGCGCTTGACCTCGGAGCCGAGCGGCCACTCTGCGCTCACTGCACAATTTCCGTGATGTTGCCGCTCACCACGTCTCCGCGCACCGTGTGCATTCTGCGCCTCTCCGCCATTGGCGATACCTGCCACGTTGTGCCGGTGCTGCGTACGATGCAGCAGGCGTGGCCGGCGACTCGCTTTACGTGGATCATCGCGAAGTCCGAGTCCCGCCTCATGAGGCTCATCGAGGACGTCGAGTTTATCATCGTCGACAAGGAGGCCGGTGCCGGCGCCTGGTGGGCAATGCGTCGACAGCTCGCAGGGCGCCGGTTTGACGTCCTGCTGCACATGCAGCTTGCCCTGCGCGCAAGTTTAATCGCGCGAGAAATGCGCGCCACGGTAAAGCTCGGATTCGACCGTGCGCGCGCCCGCGAGCTGCAGTGGCTGTTCACGAATGCGCGCATTGCCGCAAAAACCCGCGAGCATGTATTGGACTCTTTCTTCGGTTTCGCCGCGGCGCTCGGCATCCGCTCGCGGCTCCTGCGCTGGGATATTCCACTGCCGCTCGCCGCACAGGAATACGCGCGCGCACTGATACCCGATGATGCGCCCACGCTCGTCATCAGTCCCTGTTCGAGCCACATCGCGCGCAACTGGAGCGCCGAACGCTATGCCGCGGTCGCCGCGCACGCAGTTCGACGCCACGGCATGCGCGTGATTCTCGCCGGTGGTCCGAGCGCGCTCGAGCAGGCGACGGGCGCCGCCATCGAGCGGCAAGCGGGCGTCCCCGTCACGAACCAGATCGGACGCGATACGCTGCCCGAGCTGCTCGCGCTTCTCGGCCAAGCCACCGCGCTCTTAAGTCCGGATTCCGGGCCAGTGCACATGGCGACCATGGTCGGCACGCCTGTTTTAGGTCTGTACTCGGCGACTAATCCCGCGCGCTGTGGGCCGTACCTTTCCCAAAAATGGTGCGTAGACGCCTATGGCGAGGCCGCGCGACTCTTTCGCCATCGCGAGCCGGAGGAGCTTGCCTGGACGGAGAAGATCGAGGAACCCGGCGTCATGGACCTTGTGCGCATCGATGAAGTCACGGCCAAGCTCGATCAGTTGCTAGGATCGCGTCCATGAAAGATGTACTCATCCCCGTCTCCGCCGGCGAGCTCCTCGACAAGATCACGATTCTGCGCATCAAGGCGGCGCGCATGACCGATGCGCAAAAGCTTGCCAACGTGCGCCTGGAGCTGGGGCTTCTTGAGAAGACCTGGACGGAACTCGGCGGCGCCACGACCGAGCTCACGGCAGAAGAGCATGCATTACAGAGCGTGAATGAGCAGCTCTGGGATATTGAGGACCGCATCCGCGACAAGGAGGCGCGACAACTCTTCGACCGGGAATTTATTGACCTTGCGCGCGCGGTCTATGCGACGAACGATGAACGCGCTGCGATCAAGAAGCGCATCAACCTGCACTTGGGCTCGCGCCTCGTCGAAGAGAAATCCTACACCGCTTACAAGATCGTCTAGCTAGCCGCGGGCATCCCAGCCTCAGCGCTGCAGCGTGTACTCCGCGCTGCAATAGGGGCATTTCGCCCAGCCGGTCGCCTCGATCGGCAGATACACGCGCGGATGAGAATTCCATAAAGCCATCTGCGGCATCGGACAGGACAGGGGCAGATCTTCCAACGTAACGTCGTAATGATTTTGCGCGTTCGGCTCGATGAGTGGTTTTGGGGCTGCGACCATAAAGGCATCTCCTGTGCGACAGATTATAGCCAAAGCCATCCGGCAGCTGCCTCCTAGACCCCGTTCATCCGGGTTTTCGCCTGATCACTTGAAATCCAGAACAACCGCTTTAGCTAGGTCTGCATCGTCTCGCGCCAAATGCGCGTCACCGCGGCGCGCTCGGCGACAAAGTCGCTCGCGGCAACGACCGCTTCACGGCCCTGAAGCGCAAGATGATGCGCGCAGCCTCGATAGGCGCGGTACGCGCCCGTCAGCACATCGACCGTCGCCTGCGGCACAAGATCGGCGGAGGCGACGCTCTCCAGCTGCCGGATCGTATCGGAGAACATGACAACCGCCGCATATCTCTCGGCCCATTTGAGCGCCCAATACTGCGCCAGGAACTCAATGTCGGCGATGCCGCCCGGATCCTGCTTGAGATTAAATTCGGACGGTTGCGATTTCGAGAGCTCCCTGCGCATGCGCTCGCGCATGCGGCGTACTTCTTCCTGCAGCGTCGCGCGGCGTACGTGCCGCCTGAGTATCTCCACTCGCAGCAGCTCGAACTCGGCTCGCAGCTCATCGGCACCGGCCACCGCACGCGCATGCAAGAGCGCCTGATGCTCCCACGTCCAGGCGTCGTGCTCCTGGTAATGCGCGAAGGCGCGGATATTCGTGACCAGAAGCCCGCCCTTGCCGCTCGGCCGTAAGCGCACATCCACGCTATAGAGTCTGCCCGCCCCGGAATGCATGGTCAGCAAGTGCACGATGCGCTGCGCCGCACGGACGAAAAAGAGCTGATTGTCGATCGGCTTTTTTCCCGTCGTCTCCTGAAGCTCGCCGTGCGAGTCGTGCAGAAAGACAAGATCCAGATCCGAGGAGTACCCGAGCTCCATGCCGCCAAGCTTGCCGTAACCCACCGCGCAGATCCGCACCGCACGTCGTTCGGCGCCTTCCCCGCACATGGGCGTGCCGAACTGCGCGGTCATTTGCTGCCAGCCAAGCTGCATCGCCCGCTCCACGATGAGCTCGGCGACATCGGTAAGCCGATCGCTCACTTTCATGACCGGGAGGCGGCCGCTCAGATCCGCGACGGCAAGGCGAAAGACGGCCGCGCGCTGGAAGTGCCGCAGTGCCTCCACCTGCCGCTCCGGATCATCGTCGCGCATCTCCTGCACAATGAGTTCCAGATCGCGCGCAAGAGTTGCGCGCTCGGGAAGCTCCGACAACAAGCGCTCATCGATCAGCTCATCGAGAAGCAGTGGATAGGCGGCGATCTGTTCCGCCAGAAAGTCGCCGTGACCACAAAGCTCAACGAGCCGGCTGCGCGCCGCTGAGCTCTCGTGCAGCAGCGCGAAGTACACCGAGCGCTGGCCGATCGCCTCCAGAATCTTGAGAATGCGCTTGAGGGTCGCAAGCGGCGCGGCACTCGCGCCGATGTCAGAAAGCAGCGCGGGCAGGAGCGCCTCTAGACGCATCCGTCCCGGCTCATCGAGGCGGCGCACGAGCGACGATTCGCGCAGCTCCACGAGCAGGCGCGCCGCCTCCTCGCCCGGTATGAAGCCCGCTTGCGCTAAGGATTCGGCAAGTGGCGCACGTTCGCCGCCCGGCTGCCAATATTGACCCAGGTCAACGCGCGCGGCGGCGGGATTCGCTTGCGTCTCGCCGCTGAAGATCACCATTTTGAAGTGCGCGCTCACGCGCGCCCGGTGCTCTTCGAGCTCGCTTGCGAGCGTCGGCCAGTCAGGCACACCCATCGCGCGCGCAATGCGCGCGCGCGCGTCCGCCTCTCTCGGTAGGCGGTGAGTCTGCTCATCGGCAAACATCTGCAGTCGGTTCTCGAGCTTGCGCAGATAGGCGTATGCGGCGCCCAAGTCAACGACGAGCGCATGCGGCAGGAGCTTCGCACCGTCGAGCTGCGGCAGCGCGATGCTAAGCGCGGGTGTCTGCAGGCGCCGGTCCCGTCCGCCGCGAATGAGCTGATAGGCCTGCACGATGAACTCAATCTCGCGGATGCCGCCCGGTCCCAGTTTGACGTCGTCTGCAAGCTCGCGCCGTTCGACCTCGCGCTCGATCAAGGACTTCATCTCGCGCAGGCTCTCAAAGATGCCGAAATCAAGATAACGCCGGTAGACGAACGGCCGCACCGCGGATTCAAAGATCTGCGCGTAGTGCGCAACGCCCGTGATCGCGCGCGCCTTGACATAGGCGTAGCGTTCCCAGTCGCGGCCATGGCGCACAAGGTAGTCCTCGAAGGATGCGAAGCTTGCGACCAATGGGCCACTCGCACCGAACGGCCGCAGCCGCAAATCAACGCGAAACACGAGGCCATCCTCGGTTGGCGCATCGAGCAGACGCACCAGCATTTGACCGCAGCGCGTGAAGAATTCCTCGTTCGCCATGGGCCGCGGCCCGTCAGTGTCGCCGTGCTCGGGAAAGAGGAAAACGAGATCGACGTCAGAGGAAAAGTTGAGCTCGCCGCCGCCCAACTTCCCCATGCCGACGACAGTGAGCGACTGCGGCTCGCCGCTCTCGGAACGCGGCACGCCGTAGCGCGCCGTGAGCGTGCGGGTTGCGTATTCGCAGGCCGCGATGATTGCGCTATCGGCAATGGCCGACAGATCCGCAAGAGTCTCGGCAAGCGCTGCCCAGGAGGCGAGGTCGCGCCAGGCGACGCGCACGAACTCGCGCCGCCGCCAGCGGCGCAGCTGCCCCATCCATTCGGCTTCGGCGCTGGCGCCGGCGGCGGGCGCCGGCGGCACGCGAGCTGCGAACTCAGAGGCTGACAGACTGCGCTCCAAATCCCCGGACGCCACGAGTGCCGGCAATAAAGTCGGATCGGTGCTCAGGGAGCGCGCAACGAAATCACTTCCATCCCAAACGCGTGCGAGGGCATCCCGGACTCTCGCAGAAGCGGCTACCAGTGCGGCAGCGGCGGCTTCGCAGCCGTCAGTTCCAGACATTACCGCCCAGATCGTGCAGGGACTCGGAGGTGAGGCCGCGGCTCAAGCCCCTGAATCGGGATGCTTCGGCATAGACCTGCGCGCCGTCGGAGGCGAGGATCGAACCGGACTTTCCTTCGATTGAGCTGTTCTCGATATGCACGTTGGCGGCGCGCGCCGACACACCCACACCGGTTGCTGCAATACGGCTATTGGTGATGTGGATCTCGCAGCCGTCCTGCGCGCTGATGGCGTCGCCTTCGAATTCGAGATTGCGGCTGTCGATTCTGAGGAAGCGCGCGCCCTGGCAGACAATCGGTTCATCGCGGCGCTCCAAAGGAAGTCCCCTTGCGACGGAATCGTTCGGCGCAAAGCCACTCGCGCGCGCGCTGCCTGGGCCTTCCGCGCGCGCAGATTTGATGCTGTAGCCAGGACCCGATGCAATGACACCGGGGCCCGCCTTCGCGGTCGCCGCGCTCACGTCAGCTGGCGACGCGGCTACTGCGGCGGGCTCTTCGGCAGGCGCCGCAGCGCTTGGCGGCGCGGCGGCTGCTTCCTCGGCTGCGACGATGGGTCCCGCGCGCGCTGTGGTTGCCTCGTCCGCCGGCAGCGGCAGGTCGCCCACGACTTCATCCGCCTGCACAATCCGCAGCTCCCCCGTATCCTTCAAGCGCACCGTGAACGCGTGGGCCTGTCGATCGACGCTGAGGATCTGCAGACGCCCATTGCGCTCGAGTGCGCCCTGCGCCCAACTCATATCATCGCGCGCGGGCTTATCGCAGCCCGCCAGTGCAAACACTGCCCAGCCGCACAGGCATACCGCAGGCAGTCGGGCGTTCGAGGCCGCCATAGCACCTCTCCAGTAAAGCGCGCCTCCGTGCAGAGGCTCGCCAACATAGTAGTGGCTTGACTGGAACTGCACCAGAACGCGCTGCGCGTTGAGAACTCGCGGGTGGCAGGAGCGCAGCGCGGAAATTTTGAGGAAAAAAAAGCCCCGCAGTTGCAGGGCTTCGAGAATGTCGCGGTCGAGGGGGGCTCGTGTCCGCGACAATCGAGTAGCGTAGCGGCAGATTTTGACAATCCCGCTACGCTTTACTCGTCCGTTACATATCCATTCCGCCCATGCCGCCGGGAGGCATGCCGCCGTGAGCATGATCGTCATCCTTCGGGGCCTCGGCCACCATGACTTCGGTCGTCAGCAAGAGGCCTGCAACGGAGGCTGCGTTCTGCAGAGCCAGACGCGTCACCTTGGTCGGATCGAGAATGCCCTCTTCGAGCATGTCGCCGAATTTGCCGGTCGCCGCGTTGTAGCCAAAGCTGCCTTTGCCTTCCTTCACGCGATTGAGGATCACCGCGGCATCCTCGCCGGCGTTGTCCACGATCTGACGCAGAGGCTCTTCGATCGCGCGGTGCAAAATGCGCACGCCGATCGTCTGATCCTCATTTGAGCCCTCGAACTTCTCGAGCGACTTCTGCACACGGATGAATGCGACGCCGCCGCCGGGCACGACGCCCTCTTCGACCGCAGCACGGGTGGCATGCAAGGCATCCTCAACACGCGCCTTCTTCTCCTTCATCTCGATTTCGGTCGCTGCACCGACCTTGATGACGGCAACACCGCCGGAGAGTTTCGCAACTCGTTCCTGCAGTTTTTCCTTGTCATAGTCGGAAGTGGCCTCTTCAGCCTGCTGCCGGATCGACTCGATGCGGCCCTTGATGTCGGACGCCTTGCCGGCGCCGTCGATGAGCGTGGTGGTCTCTTTCTCGATGACGATCTTCTTCGCCTCGCCGAGATCATTGAGAGTCGCCTTCTCAAGCGACAGGCCCACTTCATCCGAAATCACGGTGCCACCCGTCAGGGTCGCGATGTCCTGCAACATCGCCTTTCTGCGATCGCCGAAGCCCGGAGCCTTGACGGCCACGACCTTGAGGATTCCGCGGATATTATTGACGACGAGCGTCGCAAGCGCTTCGCCCTCAACATCTTCGGCCACGACCAGGAGGGGCTTGCCCGCCTTGGCAACGGCCTCGAGTAGCGGCAGCATTTCGCGAATATTGGAAATCTTCTTGTCACACAGGAGAATGACAGCCTTCTCAAGTTCAGCTGTCTGATTCGCCTGCGAGTTGATGAAGTACGGCGAGAGGTAGCCGCGATCGAACTGCATGCCCTCAACCACTGAGAGCTCGTTGTCGAGACCCGAACCTTCCTCAACGGTAATCACGCCTTCCTTGCCGACCTTCTCCATCGCATCCGCGATGGTCTTGCCGATCGACTCGTCGGAATTCGCCGAGATCGTGCCGACCTGGGCGATCGCCTTGGAATCCTTGCAGGGCTTGGAGAGCCTCTTCAGGTCCTCGACGGCCACTGTGACGGCCTTGTCGATGCCGCGCTTGATATCCATCGGATTCCGGCCCGAGGCTACGGCCTTCAAGCCTTCGCGGATAATCGCCTGGGCGAGAACGGTGGCGGTGGTGGTGCCGTCGCCTGCTTCGTCGGAAGTGTTGGACGCAACTTCCTTCACCATCTGTGCGCCCATGTTTTCGAACTTGTCCTTCAGTTCGATTTCCTTCGCGACCGAGACACCATCCTTCGTGATGGTGGGGGCGCCGAAACTCTTCTCGAGCACTGCGTTGCGGCCCTTCGGGCCGAGTGTCGCCTTGACGGCGTTGGCTAGAACGTTGACGCCTTTGAACATACGTTGCCGGGCGTCATCACTGAATCGAACTTCTTTAGCTGCCATTGTCGTGATCCTTCAGGGTTATTTGCCTTCAATCACGGCCATGACGTCTTCTTCGCGCATGACCACGAGATCTTCGCCGTCGACCTTGACCTCAGTTCCGCTGTATTTGCCGAACAGGATCTTGTCGCCGACTTTTACATCGAGGGGACGGACCGAGCCGTTTTCTAAAATCTTGCCTTTGCCGACCGCGATGATCTTCCCCTGCACCGGCTTCTCTGCCGCGGTGTCGGGAATCACGATGCCGCCCGGAGAGGTACGTTCCTCTTCCAGACGCTTCACCATGACACGGTCATGAAGAGGACGAATCTTCATGGTGTACGCTCCTAAAAGCTGTTGACTGAAGTTAAAAGTGACTACGCGGGGGCCCGATTAGCACTCCCCCTACGTGACTGCTAATGATAAGCCTGGAATGCCGGAATTCAAGCGTGAGCGGACATATTTCGCGCGGTGACGGGTACGGCGCAAGCCCGTATGCTCGCCGCGGGCGATGTTCTATCGCTGCCAGTCAATGTGAGCCTTTCATGAGACGGCCGGGTCGATTCTGCACGCTTTTGCTCATCCTTCTGGCGCTCTGCGGCACGCGCGCCGCGCGCGCCGCAGAAGATCAATTTCTCCCGCCCGAACAAGTATTTAGGTACAGCGTGACGAGCGCGGGGGCGAGCGTTGGCGTGCACTGGAACCTGCCGCCTGGCTACTACGCGTACAAATCGCGGATGGCACTCCTAAGTGGGACGCCAGGGGTGACGCTCGGGCCCGCCGTCTACCCGCAGGGCGAGGTCCACAAGGACGACTATTTCGGCGCGCAGGAAGTGTATCGGGGACAGTTCCTCGTCACAGCACCCTTGACCCTTGCGCCCGACGCGCCGCGCAGCGTCCTGCTTAAGCTCAAGATTCAGGGCTGCGCCGACGCGGGACTGTGTTACCCGCCGCAGCTCTTTGATGTCAAGCTTGAGCTGCCGCCCGCCGCAGCGGCCGGCGCTGCCGGCGGCATGAGCTCGATTCTGGGGGCGCGCCGCGAAGGCTCGGCCGCGGGCGATTTTCTACCACCGGATGAGGCGTTCCGCTTCGACGGCTTCGCCGACGGGCCCGACCGCGTGCGGCTCGTCTGGCAGATCGCGGACCACTATTACCTGTACAGGAGCCGCCTCGCAGTTGAAACCACAAGCCCGAAAGTTCAGCTCGGCCGCCTTTCTCTGCCCATGGGCAGCGTCCAGACCGACGAATACTTCGGCAAGCAGGAGATCTATCACCGCGAGTTGGTCGGCGTGCTGCCGGTTGCGAGGGCAGCCGACACGGCAACCGACGTTGAGCTTGCCGTGACCTATCAGGGCTGCGCGGAAGCGGGGCTGTGCTATCTGCCTATCACGAAGAGCCTCCACGTCAGTTTGCCGCGCGGCGCCAGCGGCGGCGCATTCGTCTCAGAGCAGGAGCGATTGGCAACGCTCGTGCGCAGCGGCAGCCTGCTGCTCGTGCTCGGCACCTTCTTTGGCTTAGGCCTGCTCCTGGGTTTCACGCCCTGCGTATTGCCGATGGTGCCGATTCTTTCCGGGATCATCGTCGGCCAAGGCGCGAGCATCACGACGCGGCGCGCGTTCACGCTGTCGCTGACCTATGTCCTGGGGATGGCTCTCACTTACACCGTCGCGGGCGCCGCCTTTGCCGCTTTCGGACACGGCCAGCAGGCGCAGGCGATATTCCAGCAGCCCTGGATCATCGCGCTCTTTGCGGCCGTGCTCATCGCTCTGGGGCTTTCGATGTTTGGCCTTTTCACGCTGCAGATGCCGACGGCCGTGCAGACGTGGCTCTCTGAGCTCTCGAGCCGCCAGTCCGCAGGGACCTTCGGCGGCGTGGCTGTTATGGGCGCGCTGTCTGCGTTGATCGTCACCACTTGCGTCGCGCCCGCGCTCGTGGCCGTGTTGGCGGTCATCGCCCAGAGCGGCGCTATCGCGCGCGGCGCGGCCGTTTTGTTTGCGATGAGTTTTGGCATGGGAACGCCGCTACTGGTGGCGGGCGCATCAGCCGGCAAGCTTTTGCCCAGAGCCGGCGCCTGGATGGACATCGTCAAGAGATTTTTCGGCGTCCTCATGCTGGCGGTCGCCGCGTGGATGCTGACGCGCATCGTGCCGGCAGCCGTCGCGCTCGTGTTGTGGGCGCTGCCGGCGCTCTTGGCCGCCTGGGTGCTGTGGCCGGCGGCGCGCACCCGAACGGCCGCCGGATGGCTGCTGCGGACAGTGGGCGCCGCGTTGGGGCTCTTCGGCGTCGTGCTCGTCGTGGGGGCGGCGTTGGGCGGCACCGATCCGCTTGCGCCTATCCCGCGCTTTGCCGGCCAGCATCGCGAGCTGCCGTTTCGCACCATCAAATCCTTGGACGATCTGGCGCGCGAAGTCGCGAGCGCCAAGGCGAAAGGCCACCCCGTACTGCTCGATTTCTATGCGGACTGGTGCGTCTCCTGTAAGGAGATGGAGCGCTACACATTCTCCGATCCGGCGGTGCAGACCGTACTGCACGACGTGGTACTGCTGCGCGCCGATGTGACGCGCAATGACGCCGTGGACCAGGCGCTCCTCAAACATTTTGGCATCTTCGGGCCGCCCACCATCGCCTTCTACGGTATCGACGGGGAGGAACGGCGCAATTTCCGCGTCGTCGGCTATATGAAAGCCGCCGAGTTTGGCGCCGTTGCACGCCAGGCGCTCTTCGGCGCCCATACGACGTGAAGTCCACGTGGCGGGTGACGCTCGGAGTGAGCTTCGTTGCGTTGGCCGCCTTGGGCGGGGTTCTAAGCCAGCGCCTGTTGCGGCCGCGCGCGACATTGCAGCCGAGCTCCGCCGCGGTGTTGCCGGCGCGCGCATCGTTACCGGCGCGAGCGCGCACCATTCCGCTCGTGCTGCCAGAGCTCACGCTGCCCGATGCGAACGGGGTTAACCACCGCCTGTCCGACTGGGCGGGCCATCCGCTCGTCGTTAATTTCTGGGCCACTTGGTGTGAGCCCTGCCGTCGCGAGATCCCCCTTCTCATTAAGCTGCGACACGAACGTGCGGCGCAGCGCCTTGCGATTGTCGGCATCGCCATCGACTTTCGCGCGGCGGTTGTGAAATATGCAGCGGCTGCCGCGATTGATTACCCGCTCCTCATCGGCGAGGACGCGGGGCTTAAGAGCGTCGACGCGTTCGGGATGGACCTCGTCTTTCCGTTCACCGTGTTCGCCGACCGGCAAGGACGAGTGGTGGCGGTGAAGGTGGGGGAATTGCATCGGGATGAGGCAGACTTCATCCTCGATCGGGTCCAAGACATCGACCGCGGAACCTTGACCCTGGCGGTCGTCCGGGAACAGATCGCATCGCGCCTGCGGGAGCTTGCCGTGGCACGCGCGAAGCACGCCTGATCCGCGCAGTTCGGTACAAAAAGTCCCTCATTCGCCACGGATTAGGGTACATTCGCCGCCGATGGCGCGCGTTATGTTACTTAACGGTCCGAATCTGAACCTGCTCGGCAATCGCGAGCCCGAGGTCTATGGAAAGGACACGCTCGCGTCGATCGAGGAGCGTCTTGCCGAGCTTGCGAACGAGGCGGGGCATGAGCTGTCCGCATTTCAAAGTAACGCCGAGCACGAACTCATCGAGCGCCTGCACGCCGCTCCGCAGGCGGGCGTTGCGTTCCTGATTTTCAATCCGGGGGCGTTTACGCATACGAGCCTCGCCCTGCGCGACGCACTGCTCGCGGTGCGCCTGCCCTTCATCGAAGTGCATCTGTCGAACACTCACGCGCGCGAGAGCTTTCGCCGCCATTCGTATTTCTCGGATATCGCCGTGGGTTCCATCGTGGGCCTCGGCCCCATCGGCTATGAGCTCGCGCTGCGCGCCGCCATCCGAAAATTGCAGTTGTGACCGCCAGGAGGTCGTCCTCGCATGGACATTAGAAAAATCAAAAAATTGATCGAGCTCCTCGAGGAGTCGGGTATTGCCGAAATCGAAATCAAGGAGGGCGAGGAAGGTGTGCGCATCAGCCGCATGCCGAGCGCCGCTTTGAGTGCCCAGCATCTGCACAGTGTCGCGCGTCTGCCGCTGGCCGCACCGCTGCATCTGCCGGCGCAGGCCGCGGCCGCCGCGCCCGCACCGATTGCAGCTGCGCATCCGCGGCCCACTGAGCACGTGGTCACTGCCCCGATGGTCGGCACGTTCTATGCGGGGCCGTCGCCTGCCGCCAAGGCTTTTGTTGAGATCGGCGACGAGGTCAAGCCTGGGCAGGTGCTGTGCATCATCGAAGCGATGAAGATGATGAATCAGATCGAAACCGACAAGGGCGGACGCGTGACTTCGGTCATGGCGAAGAGCGGCGACCCGGTTGAGTTCGGTCAACCGCTGTTCGTCATCGAATAGCGCACGCCATGCTCGATAAGATCATCATCGCCAACCGTGGCGAGATTGCCCTGCGGATTCTGCGCGCCTGCCGTGAACTGGGCATCAAGACCGTGGCGGTGCACTCCACCGCCGACTACAGCTTAAAGCACGTGCTGCTCGCCGATGAGTCGGTCTGCATTGGACCGCCGTCGTCTACTTTGAGCTATCTCAACATGCCCGCGATCATCAGTGCCGCGGAGGTCACCGATGCGGTCGCGATCCATCCGGGTTACGGCTTTCTCTCCGAGAATGCCGACTTTGCCGAGCGTGTGGAGAAGAGCGGCTTCGTATTCGTAGGTCCCAAAGCCGAAACCATCCGCACGCTCGGCGATAAGGTTTCGGCGATCCGCGTGATGAAGAAAGCCGGCGTGCCGTGCGTTCCGGGTTCCGACGGGCCGCTCGGCGCCGATCCGGAAGAGACGCTGCGCATCGCGCGGGATCTGGGCTATCCGGTCATGATCAAGTCATCCGGCGGCGGCGGCGGCCGCGGCATGCGCGTGGCGCACAGCGAGGCTGCGCTCCTGAACGCCGTCGCCATCACGCAGTCCGAAGCGCGCGCCGCCTTCGATAATGACCAGGTCTACATGGAGAAGTTTCTCGAGCGGCCGCGCCACATCGAATTCCAGGTGCTCGCCGACAATCATGGCAACATGATTCACCTCGGCGAACGCGACTGCTCGATGCAGCGCCGCCACCAGAAAGTCATCGAAGAGGCGCCGGCGCCCGGCATTACCATGCGTCAGCGGCGCTTGATGGGCGAGCGCTGCGTCGAGGCCTGCCGCGCGGTCGGTTATCGCAGCGCCGGCACGCTCGAATTTCTCTACCAGGACGGCGAGTTCTACTTTATTGAGATGAACACGCGCATCCAGGTCGAGCATCCCACGACCGAGCTCATCACCGGCATCGATCTCGTCAAGGCGCAGTTGCTGGTGGCCTCGGGCGAGCGGCTGCCGTATGAACAGAGCGACGTGCAGATTCGCGGCCACGCGATCGAGTGCCGCATCAACGCCGAGGATCCCAAGACGTTCATGCCCTCGCCGGGTCCGATTCGTCTCTGGCATGCGCCCGGCGGCCCGGGTATCCGCGTCGACAGTCACATTTACTCCGGCTACAACGTCCCGCCGAACTACGATTCGCTCATCGGCAAGATCATCGCGCACGGCGATACGCGCGAGACGGCGATCGCGCGCATGAAGAACGCGCTCGCCGAGATGGTCATTGAGGGCATCAAGACCAACGTCGCCCTGCACCAGGAAATCTTCAATCATGCCGCCTTTCAGAAAGGCGGCCTCGACATCCACTATCTGGAGCGCAGGCTCGGATTGCGCTAGTGCGATGGGCGCGCCATACGTCGAACTGATCTTCGAGCTCGGCGAGTTGCAAGCGGACACGGCCCAAGCGGCCTGCGAGGCGTGCGGCGCTATCGCCGTCACGTTCACCGCTGCCGGCGCCACCGCCGTGCTCGAGCCGCTGCCGGGCGAGTTCCGAATATGGTCCGCCACCCGCGTGCACGCGCTCTTCCCGTGCGACGCGCAGCGTCCTTGCGCGGCGCGCTCGCGCGCCTTGGCGAGCGCGCTCGGGCTGCCGCTCACAAAGCTTGCGACGCGGCAGGTCGCGGACAAAGTGTGGGAGCGCGAGTGGCTCAAGGACTTTCACGCGATGCGCTTCGGCTCGCGTCTTTGGATCTGCCCGCACCACGAGACGGTTGCCGACCCCGCCGCCGCGGTCGTGTACTTGGATCCGGGCCTGGCATTCGGTACCGGCACGCATGCCACGACGCGGCTTTGCCTGGAGTGGCTGGACGAGCATGTCACCCCGGGTGCACGCGTCATCGATTACGGCTGCGGCTCGGGAATCCTCGCGTTGGCGGCGATCAAGCTCGGCGCCGCCCACGCCTTCTGTTTCGACATCGATCCGCAGGCGCTGATCGCGACCGC
The DNA here is from genome assembly GCA_036833805.1 of Steroidobacteraceae bacterium. Lineage (GTDB taxonomy): Bacteria > Pseudomonadota > Gammaproteobacteria > Steroidobacterales > Steroidobacteraceae > PALSA-1196. The sequence continues at coordinate 23,883 of DAITPA010000016.1, forward strand.
CGACAATGGGAAGGCCAATGCGCTCGAAGATCAGCTGAGCGTTTGCGCCGACGCTGCGCTCCTGGCGGCTGCGAGCGACGTGCTCGTTGCCAATATTCTCGCCGCGCCCTTATGTGCGCTTGCAGCACGCTTTGCGCGCCTCCTGCGGCCGGGCGGCGCACTCGTACTCGCTGGGCTCATGGACGACGAGGCATTTGAGGTGACACGGGCAAACGGCGCGTGCTTTGATATGCAGCCCTGCGGAAGGCGCGCCGGCTGGGTGGCCCTGTCTGGACGGCGCCGCGAGCATTCTTGACTCATGTTTACCGTCTGCCCCAAATGCGCTCTCACGCTGACGGTGACCGCGGCCGACCTGCGCACCGCGCAAGGTTTTGTGCGCTGCGGACAGTGCACAACGGTCTTCAACGCCTTGCTCGCACTGTCTGACGAGCGCCAGCAGACAACCTCCGTTTACGCAGCAGTCGCAGCGGAGCACCCCGCACAGGAGGAGTCGGTCGAAGAGGATTCCGTACACGAGGAGGAGATACACGAGGAGGAGATACACGAGGCGGAGATACAGGAAGA
>DAITPA010000016.1:24546-31436 GCA_036833805.1 Steroidobacteraceae bacterium
TACACGAGGAGGAGATACACGAGGAGGAGATACACGAGGCGGAGATACAGGAAGAGGGGCTACACGAAGACTTCCCGGCCGAGGAACTCGAGCATGAGCAGTCCGTGTCGGACGAGGACAACTCGATCGAACAGACATCGCTCGAGTTCAATCCGGCGGCCGCGGATGTCGCCAAGATCTTTGTAGAGCCCGAGACGATCTCCAGCGATGAAGTCACCGGAACCTACGAATCGATCGTACTGCGCACGCCAGAGCCCCCTGCCATCGAGGAGCACGTGGCGCCGAAGAGTGCCGATCAGGAGCTCAACGATCAGCTGGAATCGCTCGCGGCACGCATCGAGGCTGCCCGGCAGAATCAGCTGGCGCAGTCGAATACCGGGCTGCAGCCACTGCTGGTGCCGCTCGAACTTGAGGGGCGCGCAGCGCCTCGCGAGCCACGGCCGCTCTTATGGCGCGCGGCGCTTGCGGCACTCGCGCTCCTTTTCATCGCGCAGGCAGTCAATCACTACCGCGATGAGCTCGCCGTGAATCCACGCCTGCATCGGCCCTTGACCGCGCTGTACGCGCTGTTCGGCATCAGTCTTGCGCCGCGCTGGGACCTCGCCGCCTACGAAGTGCATCAGCTCGGCGCCTCGGCGGCGGCGCAGAACGCGGGACAACTCACCGTGCGCGCCAGCGTGAGGAATGACGCGCAGCAGCCGCAGCCGCTGCCGCTCTTGCGGGTCACGCTGCTCGATCGCTTCGGCAATCGGCTGGCATCGCGCGATGTGCCGCCGCGCGCTTACCTCGGCGGCGCCCCGGCAGCGTCGGTAGCATTGCTGCCGCCCGGTGAACGCGTCGATGCGCAAATGGCGTTCGTCGACCCGGGCAAGAATGCCGTCGGCTTCGAGATCGACGCCTGTCTGCCGGGCGCAAGCGCGCGCGTGCACTGCGCCAACGACGCCGCGGCGCGGTAACGTGCGCATCGGCCGCTACATTCTGCCCTCCGGTGCGCTGCTCGCGCCGATGGCGGGCGTCACCGATCGGCCGTTTCGCATCCTCTGCCGAAAGCTCGGCGCGGGTCTCGCCGCATCTGAGATGCTGACTTCAGACCTGCGCCTGTGGAGCAGCGCGAAGTCGCGCCTGCGCATGAATCACGACGGCGAGCCTGAGCCGCGCGTCGTGCAGCTTGCCGGCGCCGACTGTGATGCGCTCGCGCTCGCCGCGCGCATGAACGTGGATCTGGGCGCGCAGATCATCGACATCAACATGGGCTGTCCGGCAAAGAAGGTCTGCGGGCGTCTGTGCGGTTCGGCTCTCATGCAGGATGAATCACTGGTCGCACGCATCCTGACGCGCGTGGTGCGCGCGGTGGACGTGCCGGTGACGCTCAAGATCCGCACCGGCTGGGATGCGACGCAGAAAAACGCGCTGCACATTGCGCGCATCGCGCAAGCTTCAGGCATAGCCGCTTTGGCGGTGCATGGCCGCACGCGCGCCGATTTTTATGTGGGGCACGCGGAGTACGCCACGATCCGCGCGATCAAATCCGAAGTTGCGCTGCCGCTCATCGCCAACGGCGATATCGATAGCGCGCAAAAAGCGCGCGAGGTACTTGATTTCACTGGCGCAGACGGAGTAATGATTGGTCGCGCGGCGCAAGGCGCTCCATGGATATTTCGTTCTGTCAACGCCTACCTTTCCACTTCAGAAGTTGCGCCGCCGCTCACGCGCGCCGAGGTGCGTGCTATTATTCTTCAGCACCTGGAGTCCCTGTACGCCTTCTACGGTGAAGACGCCGGGACGAGGATCGCGCGTAAGCATCTTGGTTGGTATTGCGTGCAGCTGCCCGACGCGGTCAATGTTCGCCGCAGTCTGATGGCGGTGGCAAACACCGCGCTGCAGTTCGCGCAGGCACGCGGCCACCTCGATGGTTGGGTGCGCGGGTCCGCGCAGGCGGCCTGACTGTTTGGTTTTGCGGGGGGGAGGCTTTCATGCCAGCGAAGAAAAAGAGTCGAGTGCGCAGGGAGTACAGCGCACGCATCAACGGCCGCGGGGAATTGCCATTGCGTGACCACGCCGAGCGCGCCTTGCATGACTACTTCGCAAACTTAAACGGGCATCGCCCCGCCGAGCTCTACAATCTCGTCCTGCGCGAGGTCGAAGAACCTCTGTTGAAGGCCGCGCTTGATTATGCCGAAGGCAATCAGGTGCGCGCCGCGGGTATTCTCGGCATCAATCGCGGCACGCTGCGCAAAAAGCTCAGGCAGTTCGGCCTTTCTGGCTAGGTGAACGTTCCGGTCCGCCGCGCGCTCATCTCCGTCTCCGACAAGCGGGGCCTCGTCGAACTCGCCCAAGCACTCACGCGCCGCTCGGTCGAGATCCTCTCGACCGGCGGCACGGCGCGGCTGCTCGCGACTCACGGCATTGCCGTCACGCAAGTGTCGAGCTATACGGGCTTCCCCGAGATCATGGACGGCCGCGTCAAAACCCTGCACCCGAAAATTCATGGCGGCCTCCTCGGCCGCCGCGGCATCGATGAGCGCGTGATGGCCGAGCACGGCATCGCGCCCATCGATCTTCTCGTCGTCAACCTCTATCCCTTCAGCCAAAGCGTCGCGCGCGCCGACTGCAGTCTGGCCGAGGCCATCGAAAATATTGATATCGGCGGGCCTGCCATGGTGCGCGCAGCGGCGAAGAATCATGCCGCCGTGGCCGTCGCCGTCGATCCGGCCGACTATCCCCTCATCCTCGCAGAGCTCGCCAAGGAGGACGGCGCCACAACGCTTGCGACACGCGCGCAGCTTGCAGCCAAGGCGTTTGCGCATACCGCGCACTACGACACGCTCATCGCGCATTACCTTCTGGCCCGTCATCCGGGCAGCGCCGATGAGTTCCCGGCGCTCCTGCCGCTGGTGTTTGAGCGCGTGCAGAGCCTGCGCTACGGTGAGAACCCGCAGCAGCGCGCGGCCTTCTACCGCGACCCCGCCGCCTCGGGCACCACGGTCGCCAATGCGCGCGTGCTGCAGGGCAAGGAGCTGTCCTTCAATAATATTGCCGATGCGGACGCCGCCATCGAGTGCGTGCGGCAGTTTGCAGAAATCTCCTGCGTCATCGTGAAGCATGCGAATCCGTGCGGTGCGGCCAGCGCGAAAACGCTCATCGCAGCCTATGCGCACGCCTACCGCACCGATCCGACTTCCGCCTACGGCGGCATCATTGCGGTGAATCGCGAACTCGATGCGGCAACCGCTGCCGCAATCCTCGAGCGGCAGTTCGTCGAAGTGCTCGCCGCGCCCGGCATTGCGCCGGCAGCGCGCGCGCTGCTCGCCGCCAAGCCCAATATTCGCGTGCTCGAGCTGGGCGACTTGCGCGCGCGGCCAGACGGCGCGCGCGAGTATAAGAGCGTCAGCGGCGGCCTCCTCGCGCAGACCCCTGATCGGGGCTCGCTGTCTTTGCAGGATCTTAAGATTGTCACGGCGAGGAGCCCCGACGCCGAGGAGCTCGACGATCTGCTGTTTGCCTGGCGAGTCTGCAAGTTCGTGAAATCAAACGCGATCGTGTTCGCGCGCGAGCGTGCGACCCTTGCTGTCGGCGCAGGCCAGATGAGCCGCGTGCACGCGACACGCATCGCTGTCATCAAAGCCTCCGAGCAGCATCTCGACATGGCCGGCGCGGCGCTCGCCTCCGATGCGTTCTTGCCGTTTCGCGACGCGCTTGACAGCGCAGCCGAGTACGGCATCCGCGCAGTGATCCAGCCCGGCGGCTCGCTGCGCGATGCCGACGTTATCGCGGCTGCCGATGAGCATGGGATCGCCATGGTGTTCACCGGCATGCGGCATTTTCGGCACTGAATGCGCGTCCTGATTGTAGGCGCAGGCGGACGCGAGCACGCGCTCGCCTGGAAGTGCGCCGCTGCGGCGCGCGTCGAGGCGGTCGTCGTCGCGCCGGGCAATGCCGGTACGGCCATGGAACAGAAGGTGAAGAACGCCGACGTCGCCGTCGAAGATATTGACGCGCTGCTCGCGCTTGCGCGCGCCGAGCGCATCGATCTCACCATCATAGGTCCCGAAGCGCCGCTGGTCGCCGGCATCGTCGACCGGTTCGCGGCCGCCGGGCTCAAATGCTTTGGCCCGCGCGCATCTTGCGCGCGGCTCGAAGGCTCGAAGGCCTTCAGCAAAGAGTTCCTGCGACGGCATCGCATTCCAAGCGCAGCCTACGCGACGTTTACGCGCGCCAGTTTCGATCCTGAGTATTTGCAGCGCCATACGACGCCGATCGTCGTGAAGGCGAACGGACTTGCCGCCGGCAAGGGAGTCATCATCGCCGCGTCCGCCGCCGAGGCGCTCGCCGCGACCGAGGCCATGTTCGCCGGTGAATTTGGCGCGGCCGGCGATGAGGTCGTGATTGAGGAATTCCTCGCGGGCGAGGAAGTGAGCTTCATGGTGATGGCGGACGGCAAGCACGTGCTGCCGCTTGCAACCTCCCAGGATCACAAGCGCCTACTCGAGGACGACCGCGGTCCTAATACCGGCGGCATGGGCGCCTACTCGCCCGCGGCAATCATCACGCCGAGTCTGCACGCGCGCATCATGCGCGAGGTGATCCATCCCACGGTCGCCGCGCTCGCCGCCGACGGCATGCCGTACACCGGATTTTTATATGCCGGCCTCATGATCGCCGCCGACGGCACGCCGAATGTGCTCGAATTCAACTGCCGCCTCGGGGATCCGGAGACGCAGCCTCTCATGCTGCGACTGCAGTCGGATCTGACCGAGCTCGTCGCGGCGGCGCTTGCCGGGCGTCTCAATGAAGTGCAAGCCCAATGGGATGCGCGCACGGCGCTCGGGGTCGTGATGGCGGCGGCGGGCTATCCGGGCCCCGTGCAAACGGGCGACGCGGTGCTCGGCCTGGAACGCGCGGCGGCTTTGCCCGGAAAAGTCTTTCACGGCGGCACGCGCGCCGCGGGCATACGCGTGCTGACGAGCGGCGGCCGCGTGCTGTGCGCGGTCGGAGCGGGGGCGCGCGTGCGGCAAGCGCAGGCGCAGGCCTACGCGCTCGCGAGCGCCATCAGCTGGCCGGGCGCGCACTACCGGCGCGACATCGGGCAGCGCGCGGCGGCGCGCGAAGAGGCGGCGGCACGATAATTGCGTCTCCGCGCCTTAACACTTGCAGAGGCATCAAATGACGAGATCAGTTTTAAGGACTGCCGTGGCTGCGCTCACGATTATGGCGTTCACCGCCTGCGCTGCCACCCGCACCGAGCAGAGCGCCGGAGAGCATATTGACGACACGGTCGTGACCGCCAAGGTCAAAGCCGCGCTCATCGACGAGCCGGCGACGAAGGCGCGGCAAATCGAGGTCAACACCTTTCGCGGCACGGTGCAGTTGAGCGGCTTTGTTGATTCGGCCGAAGAAAAAGCGGCCGCGACGCGCGTCGCGCACTCGGTGAACGGCGTGCAGAATGTACGCAATAACTTAGCCGTCGGTCATACCGACCGCTCTGCGGGCGAAGTGCTGGACGATGGTGTCATCACGACCAAGGTGAAAGCGGCGCTCGTTGCAGAGCCCACGACCAAAGCGCGCGATATTACGGTCGTCACGCGCGAGGGCATCGTGCAGTTGAGCGGCTTCGTCGACTCGGCGAGCGAGAAGGCGCGCGCCAGCGCCGTCGCGCAGGCCGTCGCCGGCGTCAAGGAAGTGCGCAACAACCTGCAGGTGAAGCAGCTCTAAAGCCGCAAGCGCTCTTCAGAAGCTCGCGCGGAAGAAGAGCTCCGGGCCCGAGACGCGAAAATCAAAGCCGCCCGGCGTGCCGCTGCTCGACACGTTGGCCTGCGCGCGCAGCTGCTGAAAGCCTAAGCCGATGGCAAAGTTCGGCAGCCAGCGGTATTGCAGATCGCTGTGGTAGTCGGCGAGCGAGCCGGTGTTGCCGTGAATGTTGGCTCTGACATAGTTCGCGCGCGCGCTCCAGGCAAAACGCCGCGAGATGCGCCAGGTGCCATCCAGCGCCAGAGTCGGCAGGACGCCGTCGCCTGAGATGTCGGCGTGCTGCATCGTCGTCTGATCGGTGGCGCGCGCTTCGGCGTTCAAGAGGTGCGCGCCCACGCCTGCGCCCACTTCGAAGCGCTCGCTGCGCACCACCGAATACAAATACGTGAAGCTCAGCATGCTAAATTGCAGCTCGGACTGCGTGACATCGCGGGCGTGGAAAGTATGGTCACCGATGCTGATGTCGCGATCGAGGGCTTGCGTTGCGGTGCGGTCGCTGCCGAAGTAGTCGACGCGCAGCCGCTGGCGCTCGCGCACGCGAAAGATGAGCTCGCCGGTCCCCTGATTGAGATGGCTATCCTGGCCAAGATCGCGCTCCGCGCTCAACACGGTTCCCGGCACTTTGGCAGAGGAATCCACGTGTACGTCGGTTAAGATCGATGCGGGGAAGAAACTGCCGCGCAGCGCGAATTGATCGGTGATGGGACTTGCGATCGGACGCTCGCTCTTGCGGTACACGGCGCGCGCCCGCGGCTTGTCCGGGCCGCTCGTGTCAGACTCGGCGGCCGTGGACAGCTGCGCGGCGAGCAAGGCTGCGACAAGCACGAAGCCAACACGCATTGCGAAACTCCGCGCCCGGATGGGCGCTGCGGAATCTTCTTACATACGGACCGGTTGACGCCAGCGTCGCGCGCCGGCGACGCGCCCGACTGTGAACTTGCGCACGCAAAGCGCCGCGAGTTTGCGCCCGTTAGCGCTTCATCGCCTCGAAGAACTCGCCGTTCGACTTCGTGTCCTTCATCTTGTCGAGCAGGAACTCGATGGAAGCGAGCTCGTCCATGGGGTGCAGCAGTTTGCGCAGGATCCACATCTTGGCAAGCTCGCCCTGGTCGGTGATGAGCTCCTCCTTGCGGGTGCCCGAG
>DAITPA010000016.1:31446-33500 GCA_036833805.1 Steroidobacteraceae bacterium
CTTGAACTCCTCGTAGATGACGTCGTCCATCTTGGAGCCGGTGTCAACGAGCGCGGTCGCAAGAATCGTCAGGCTACCGCCCTCTTCGATGTTGCGCGCGGCACCAAAGAATCGCTTCGGGCGCTGCAGCGCATTCGCATCGACACCGCCCGTCAATACTTTGCCCGAGGAGGGCACAACGGTGTTGTAGGCGCGCGCAAGGCGCGTGATGGAGTCGAGCAGGATCACGACGTCCTTCTTGTGCTCGACCAGGCGCTTCGCCTTTTCGATGACCATCTCGGCCACCTGCACGTGCCGTGCTGCGGGCTCATCAAATGTGCTCGAGACGACCTCGCCTTTCACGGTGCGCTGCATCTCCGTGACCTCTTCGGGGCGCTCATCGATCAGCAATACGATGAGGATGACTTCCGGGTGGTTTGCGGTGATGGCGGTCGCGATATTCTGCAACAGCATCGTCTTGCCGGCCTTCGGCGGGGAAACGATGAGGCCGCGCTGCCCTTTGCCGATCGGCGCCACCAGATCGATGGTGCGTGCCGTCAGGTCCTCGGTCGAGCCGTTGCCGCGCTCGAGTTTCAAGCGCTTGGTCGGATGAAACGGCGTCAAGTTCTCAAACAGCACTTTGTTGCGCGAGCTGTCCGGGGAATCGTAGTTGATCTCGCCGACCTTCAGGAGCGCGAAGTAGCGCTCGCCGTCCTTTGGCGGGCGGATGAGGCCGGAGATCGTATCGCCGGTTCTTAAGTTGAAGCGGCGGATTTGGCTCGGACTCACATAGATGTCGTCGGGGCCCGCAAGATAGGAGCCGTCGGCCGAGCGCAGAAAGCCGAAGCCGTCCTGCAGGATCTCGAGCACGCCATCGCCATAGATGTTTTCGCCGTTTCTCGCGTGCGCCTTCAGAATGGAGAAGATGATGTCCTGCTTGCGCGAGCGGGCGATGTTCTCGATGCCCATGGATTCGGCGAGCTTGACGAGCTCGTGAATCGGCTTCGACTTGAGCTCCGTCAGGTTCATCGACATGCGCGACTGCGACAGCTCCGCCGGGCTTATGACCTCTGCGTCGTTGTCGCCGTCGAAAACCTCTGCCTCTTGCAGCTCGTCGGGACGGCCGTTGCTGCGATTGCCGTCGCGATTGCGCTCACCACCCGCACCACCGTGATGGCGCGGGCCCTTGTTAGGCCGGTTGCGGCCCTGATTACCGAGGTAGCCCCTCACAGGTTGCTGTCCAGGAAGGCCGACAGCTGCGATTTGGACACCGCACCGACCTTCTGGGCCTCCACTGTGCCGTTCTTGAACAGGATCAGTGTCGGAATGCCACGGATCCCGAATTTGGGGGGGGTCTGTGGATTTTCATCGATATTCAACTTGGCCACCTTGATCCGATCTAGGTACTCGGATGCGATTTCATCCAGAAGGGGAGCGATCATTTTGCAGGGACCGCACCATTCCGCCCAGAAATCCAAGAGTACGGGTTTGTCGGACTTAAGAACGTCCTGTGCAAATGTGGCATCCGTGGTGTGCACGATGTGCGAGCTACTCACGCGATCTAACCTCCGAAAGGGAGACAACGAGTTGTGGGATAGGATCTCGAGGATTGGGGTACCGAATCGGGGGGACGGCGAAAGCCGTGCCTGAAGCACCCGTCAAACGGTTACACTAATACTTCAGAAAAAAAGAGATGAGTGTCGAAACTAGAGCCTTCAGGGATTCGAATCCCGGCTGGGAAGGTGCAGGGCCCGACGTATGTGCCCGCTGGTTAGTTACTTTGTAGCGCTTCCGAATCTCTTTTTCAAGTCCCTAAGAGGGGTGCAATCGATGCAATCGGCTTTTCGATGAGTGCGCAAGATCCCAATTCCTGTACTTTTGATTCCCTGGGGCTCGACCCGGCGCTGATGCGCGGCATAGCCGATGCCGGCTTTACCCAGTGCACGCCGATTCAGGCCCAGACGCTGCCGCGCGCATTGCAGGGGCTCGATGTCGCCGGTCAAGCGCAGACCGGCACCGGCAAGACTGCCGCCTTTGTGGTCGCCCTGTATCAGGCGCTGTTGCGGCCCGGGCCG
>DAITPA010000017.1:0-32708 GCA_036833805.1 Steroidobacteraceae bacterium
TCGCGATCGGCAGGAGAAGCGCGGATTCGTTGCGCACCCAGGTCGCGGTGGTCGCACGCTCGCTGATGGATGACTGGCTCAGTGCGGTGCAGGCCGTCGGCATCGTTCCCGAGTCCATGTACGCGGATACCGATCTACTGCCCGCGAATCCGGGGCAGGCCGTCGCGTGGCTTGATGGCGACACGGTCGTCGTGCGTCCGGCGGGCGCGTCCCCCATTACGATGCCTGCGGATGCGCTTGCGGAAGCGCTGACGCTCGTGCAGCCCGCCGATGAGTTCGCGGTCGGAACTCGCGGCCGCGGCCTCATCCTCTACACGGGCGCGTCCGAATGGCAGGAGCATGGGCCGGCTGTCGAGGCGGTACGCGCGCAGTTCGACAGCATCAAGGTTCAAGTGCTGACGGACGGGCCGCTTGCGCTTCTTGCGCAGCAAATGTCATCCGGGGACGCCATCAATCTTCTGCAGGGCTCGTATGCACCGCAGACCACGAACGCGGTCGGCTGGCGTGCCTGGCGTGTGGCCGCAATTCTGCTCGCCTGCCTCGTCGGCCTGCATGTCACCGGCAAGGCGACCGAGCTCATCGTGTTGCAGAAACGCGAGCGCACTATTGATGCTTCGATCGATCAGGCGTTTCGCGCCGCCATGCCCGGCGAGCACAACACGACCGATGCGCGGCGGCGCATGGAGCAGCGGCTCGTCAGCGTGCGCGGTGGCGGCGAATTCTCCGGTCTACTGCCGGCCCTCGGTGCTCTGGCCGCCGCGCGCAGCGGCGCGCAGGGCACGGTCGTGCAGGCGTTGAGCTTCCGCGAAGGCGCGGTGGATCTGAAGCTTGCGGCGCCCAACGCCGAGAGCCTGGACCGCATCAGCCGCGCGCTGCGCGACAGTGGCTGGCAGGCGGATCTGACGGCGGGCAACGTCGCTGGAACCCGCTACGAGGGCCGCATACAGATCCGGCCGAAGGGTTCTTAAATGAAGATCAGATCCTTTGATTCTCTGAACGAGCGCGAGCAGCGCATGCTCATCGTGGGCGGCGTGTGCGTCGCGCTCATCCTGGTGTTTGGCATCATCATGCCGCTCAATCGCAGCGTCGTGCGCGCGCATGCGCGGCTCGCAGCGAAGCAGGCCGATCTGGTGTGGATGCGCGGAGTCGCTCCGGAGCTCGCCGGCGCGGGCGCAGGAGCCACCACGCCCACGTCGCAGCAATCGATGCTCGTGGTCGTCGATCGCGCCGCCCGCGAGGCGGGTCTAGGCACGGCTCTGACGAGCAGTGAGCCCAGCGGCGCGGGCGGCTTGCAGGTGCGCCTCGAGAAGGCGTCGTTTGATGCCATCGTCGGCTGGCTTGCGCGTCTGTCCGAGCAGGACGGGATCCGTGTGGACTCGGCGACCATGGACAACTCCGGACAACCGGGCGTCGTGAACGCCGGCATCGTGCTGCATACGCGTTGAGAATCCGGCGGACCGTCTGGATCGCGTTACTGGCTGGGCTCGCCTTCGCCTGCATCCTCGTCGCACGCTTCCCGGCCGTCTGGGCGGCAGGCGCACTGCCGCCGTGGCTGTCGTGCGACGATGTCGAGGGCACCGTGTGGAACGGCACCTGCACTGGGCTTACGGTGCGCCATCAGCAAGCCGTCGGCGATCTTGCCTGGCAGCTGCAGCCGCTGCGCCTGCTCGCCGCACGGCTTGCCGCGCACGTGCAGTTGACGCAAGGCACGGCATTCCTGCATGGCGATGTGGAATGGGGTCCGGGACAGCGGCTGCACGGTCGCGACGTGCATGCAAGCTTTGATCTCAATCCTGCGCTCCTGCCGGCGTTGCCGGCAAACCTCACAGGCAGCGCGCGCGCGGATCTTGCCTATATTGAAATGAAGGGCAATCTCCTGACGGATCTGCGCGGGCGCATCGAAGTGCATGACTTGACGCAGCACCAAGGGGCCCGCACACCATTGGGGAACTACTCGCTGACATTCCCCGGCGCCCGCGGCGGCGGTGAGCTCGTCGGCGAACTGCATGATTTGGGAGGCCCGCTGGCGCTTGAGGGCACTGTGCGGATGACGCCCGAACCGGGATTCCTGCTCGACGGAAAAGTTGCGACCCGCGCCAGCGTCACAGCCGATCTTGCACGGCAACTGCAAATATTGGGACCGCCTGACGCGCAGGGACGGCGCTCATTCTCGATTGCCAACACCTTCTAAGCGCGGCAGCTCGCGGAACGCTCCGAGCAAGGGCAGATAAAGCGCGGCGCGCACCGGTTCTGGACCGAGCGCTCGCGCAAGCTCTGCATGCGTCAAAAGCTGCGCCCGATAGCGCGCAAGCTCGCTTGCGAGAAACGCTTCCGTGTCGCCTCCGGCGTGCGAACTGGTCTTGAAGTCAATGACCCAGCGAATGCCGTCCGCATCGATGAACGAGCGGTCAATGATGACGTTCTGCAGGCGGCCGCCGGCGATGCCGGTGAGCGCAAGTTCGCTTGCGGCCTGCCGATGCGTCTTTGAGAGAATCCAACGGCCGCGCTCATCAAGGCAGGAGCGCGTCAGCGCTTCGACAACGCGCGCGGCGGCGCGCTCCAGATCGCGCTCGGGAACGCCGTGCCGGGCAAGCTGGCGCACATAGCCGGCCGATGCGTCGCGGATCTCGCGTTCGCTCGGCAGTTCATCGAGCGCTGCGAACTCCTGCAGCGCCGCGTGCACCACCGTGCCGACGTGGCGCGCGGTCTCGCCCACCCAGGAGAATTCGGGCGCCTCGAGTGAGCGTTGCTCGATCGGCAGGCGCGGCCAGGCGGCGGCTGCCGGAAGCTCCACGGGGCGCCAGTCCGCGGGCAGTCGTTGCAAAGACACAGCCCGCCGCACCAGTGCAGCATCCGCCGTCGCCGCTGCGGATGCGATGACTTCTTCCGGCGCAAGCGCTGGCAGGAGGCGCGCGAGCAAGGTCCCCGACTGCGGCGCGAAGGTACCGTCAAGCCGCAGTTTGGGCGCTGCCGATATGTGCAGCGAGTCGCGCGCGCGGGTGGTCGCCACGTAAAGGAGCCGCAGCTGTTCATGTTCGGCGCGCACTTTGATGAGCCGTTTCAAATAGGCCCCAAGCTCACCACCCTTTGGAGCGCCGATCTTTGACACCGGCGCGACCAGAAGATCGCTGCCCCCGGCGCGCCGCGGTAGATCAAGCCAGGTCATCAAGGGCTCTTTGCCGCGATTGAGCACGCGCTCGAGGCACGGCAAGAACACATGATCAAACTGCAGGCCCTTCGCCTGGTGAATGGTCATGATCTGCACGGGATTGGGGCGCTCGCTTTGCGGTTCGGCGTAGAGGTGCAGCATGAGTGCCGGAAGGTCGTTGGGGCCGCGCCAATTGCCGCTCGCGGCGCGCTCAGCAAGCGCCGTGAAGAACGTGCGCGCGTGCGCGAGCTCCTCTTTCGGATAGGCATCGCAGCCGCCTAATTGTATCCACGTCGACTCCAGCCACTCGGCGAGCGGCTCATGGGCGCGCGCCGCGAGGCCGCGCTCGAGCACGCGATGCACGCGCGCCAGCCGCACGCGGTCGGCGTCCGGGCAGAGCGCAAGGCGCGCGCTATCGCGCATCGCCTCCCACAAGAGAAGCGGATCATGGCGTTGCGACAGCTCGGTGAGCGTTGCGAGAGTCACCCCGCACCAGGGCGCACGCAGCACGACCAGCCACGCGGCGCGGTCCGCGAGATGATGCAGCGCGCGTGTCAGCGCCACGAGGTCGCGGATGATGGATAGGTTTGCGAGCGGCACGAGTTTCACGCCGATCGAAGCAATGCCTGCGGCGTTCAGCGCCGCGGAAATCGGCACCGCGTGAGTGCGCGCGGCGACGAGCACCGCGATGGACGCTTCCGGATTGCGTGCTTGCAGCGCGCGGATGCGCGCGGCAATGGCGTTGGCCTCACCGGCGCGATCGCCGCGCGCGAACCAGCGCAGTTCGAGTGCCGGGGTGGCGCCGAGCGGCCGTGTCGCAAGCGCCGGCGCGAAGGCCACCGCGCTCATGCGCACATCATCGGGCGCGGCGAGAAGGCGCGCAAAGTGCGCGTTGGTCCAGTCGACGAGGGGTGCCACCGAGCGGAAATTGCGCATCAAATGCAGAGGCTGAAGTCGCAGGCCGCCGATGCCGCGGTCGCGGGCGCGCAAAAACAGTCCCACCTCCGCCTCGCGAAACTGGTAGATCGACTGCATGGGATCGCCCACCACGAATAGCGTGCGTCCGTCGCCCTCTTCCCAGCCGAGAATCAATGTCTCCAGAAGAGCAAATTGTCCGAGCGAGATATCCTGGAATTCATCGACGAGCACGTGCGTAAGAGCCAGCCCCGCGCGCAGTGCAAGATCCGTCGGCAGGCTGCCTTCGGTGAGCGCTTCGCGCGCGGCACCGGCAACGTAGGTGTGATCGACAGTGCCCGCGGAAGAAAATTCTATTTGCAGGTAGGCCGCGGCCGTGCGCAGCACGCGCGACAGCGCATCCAGCGCCGCCGCGTCATCCGCATCGAGCGTCGGGAATGGCATGTGAACGATCTCGCACAGGGCCTCGCGCACGCCGGTCGTAGCGCTCAAGCGCTCGATCACCGCCGTGAGCGCGACTTTTTCCGGCCCGGGCTCGCACTGCGCGCGGGTCAGACTTTTGCGCCACTTGCCCTCCTTCGTCAGCACCAGCGCAGCAAGTCTCTGCCAAGCCGGCAGATGCAGGTACCCAGCCTCGAGCGCCCCGACTTTGGGCAACGCCTCCGCCGCGCCCTGCAGGCCCGGCGGCCAAAGCTCCCGCGCCCTACCGAGCGCCTCGCCGATGAGCTCTTGCAAACTTCCCGCCATGCGCTCGCGCAGCGCCTGCGGATCGGGACCCAGAACGTGCCGCAGCCAGTGCGCGCGTTTCGCGAGCATTTCAGCCAACAGCCTTTCGACCTTGTCCCAATTATTGTCGAGGCGTTCGAACAGCAGCTCCATGTCGGCGGCGCGCTCCGGATCCTGCTCGCCCTCAAATAACGTCGCGCGCGCGGCGCTTTGATAGAGCTCCTCGGGTCGGTCATCGACGCGCAGCACCCCGCCCGCCTTGGCGGTCACCGGCAGCTGGCTTGCAAGCCAGAAGTTGAAGGCATCAAGCGTCTGGATACGCAAGCGGCCCGGGTGATTGACAAGGTCCCAGGCACGAATCTTCGCGCGCAACTGCGGCGGATCTTCGGCAAGCGCATCGACAATGCGCGCGCGCATCTCCGCGGCGGCTTTGCGCGTGAACGTTACGGCAAGGATCTCTTCGGGCTCATCGACGCTCTCCAGAAGCCGCAGAAAGCGCTGCGTCAGCACCGTCGTCTTGCCCGAGCCTGCGGGCGCCTGCAGCACGAACGAACGGCTCGGATCGGTCGCCTCCGTGCGAGCGCCGGTGTCGGCGGCTGCTTGGGCCGCATCGGTGTGCTCGGCCGCGCTAGTCATCGAGCGCCTCGTCGGCATCGGTCTGCAAAGCGTGATCGGCAATGCGGCACAGGCTTGCGATGTCACAGTAGTCGCACGCATGCGGCGCCGGAGCCACGGCCGCACTGCCCGCGAGGAACGCGCGCGTCAATGTCTCGATGCGTTCTCGCCAGAGTTCGCGCGACGCCGTCCACGGATCCGTGCCAGTCCCGTTGGCCTGCGCCTCGGCCGCTTTCAGCTCGGGCAGTAGGTCCGCGTGGCTTGCGATCCCCGCGAAGCGAACCTCGCGCGCCGCAATGCTGACAGTCGCAACCGCGCGCACCTCCTCGCCGACGGCGGCGAGATACGCCAGCAACTGCGGGTGCGAGAGGTGCTCACCGTACCAATCCATGGCCTTGTGAGCGCCGCTCTTGTAGTCGAGAATGGCAAGGCCGCCGTCGGCAAGCGTGTCAATGCGATCGATGCGCAGGCGCAGCTCTCCTCCGGCGAGGAGCACGCTCAACTCATGCTCAACGTCGCGCACGCGAAAGCTCGCGCGTCCGCGCTCAAGCTCGCACAGCGTCCCAATAAGAAGCGACGCACGCCGCCGCTCGCGCCGCTGTGCCGGTGTGGTGAGGTTGCCCCAGCGTTTCTCGGCCGCTTGCGCGACGCTGCGGCTGATGAGGGCGCCCAACTCATCGCTCGAGAGCGCCTGCAGCGACTGCAAATCCTTGAGGACTCTCCAGAGCTCTTCCAGCGCGCCGTGAATCAGCTCGCCTCTGTCCTGCGGACTCACGCCACGGGCGGGTGTGTCGAGCGGCGCGCTGCCGAGCCGCAGCTCCGCCACGGCGCGAAACGCACACAGGCTCTGTAGTTCGAGGAGCCGTGTCCCAGAGGGCAAGGGCTCGCCGCCGGGCCAGGCGGGCGCCGTGTCATCGACAAAGCTTTCCAGTACGCCGTCGCGATGCAACCGCGCCGGCAGCCACGGAAGTCGAGCTGTGTCTGAGGCAGCCGCCTCGCGCGTCCATTCTCGCAGCAATGGACTGGGCGCAAGTTTCAGATCTTCCGCGCGCGCGGCATAGCTCAGGACGAGCTCATCCGCGGCCGCGCGCCAGCCGAGCATGAGCGCGCGCGCCTCTGCCGTGCGGCCCGCCGCGCTCGCCGCGGCAATGCCGGCAGCGCGCTGCGCCGCCGCAGACAGAAACGGATTCAAGTCAGGCGGCGCGGGCCACGCGCCGGCATCGAGCCCTGCGACCCAGATGCCGTCATAGCGGACGAGTGGATCTTCGAGACGCGATGTCAAGGTCACGAGAGCATCGCCCGACGCGGGCCGGAATGCGGTGCGCGCGGCAAGTTCGTTGAAGGTTTGCAAGGCCTGGTCGCGCGTCATGCTGCGGGCCGCAACGGCAAGCTCACCAAACTCATCCACCAGCTCGTTGAAACGCGCAAGCGTCTGCTCTTCATAACTTGCGCGCATGCGTACTCCGGAGAAGCAGAGCGCATCGAGCGCGCCGCGAATGCACACCGCCCATTCACGCGGCGGCGCGCTGCGACTCTCAAGCTGCGCCGCTGCCGCGCTCAACTGGCCCGTCAACTGACGCGCGGCGGCCAGGGTCGCCGGTCGCGTGAGCGGCGCGCTTTGCAGGAGCGCAAGCAGTGCGGGCAAATCAAGCTCGAGCGGCCCGGCACGGCGCAGCGCAATATCAACGCGCGCACGCGCCACCTCATCGGGGCCGCGCCAATAGGGTGCGCGGAGCCAGCTGCTCACGGCCTCAAAGTCCGTCGCGCGCGTGAGTATCGCAAGCGACGCCAATGCGTGCGCGACCAACGGTGCGCACGACAGCGGCTCGCCGCCTTCAATACTGACGAGTGTCGCGTCGGGCGCCGTTGCGCCCTGGGCGGCCGCTGCCGGGTCAAGCGCCTGGCGCAGAAGTGTTGCGAGCCGCTCGCGGAACCCCGCGGCCTGCGGCAACACCACAAGAATCCGCGCCTGAGGCCGCGCCCGAAGAAGCTGAGCGCACCACCCGGCGATACGTTCAAGTTCGTCACTCTGATCCGCCGCGGCAATGATCTCGGCACGCCTTTCGGGATTGCCTGGCGTGCGCATGCGCGTCAAAAAGCCTTGCGCGCTTCGCGCCTGCACAATACTTCCAAGAAACGGCGGCTGCGTGCAGTAGCCTGCGAATTCCACTGCACGCTGGTCGCCGACAAAGGGCAGCTCGGTCGCGAGCGCCCGCGCGGTTGTGACGCGCTCGGCGGCGTGGCGCGAGCGCACGGCGCGGCGTACGTCGTAGAGAAGCCGCGCTTCGGCGCCCGCGCCGCTTGCGGGCGCCGCAATCGGAAGCAAGTACTCACTTGCAAGCTGGTCGGCGCGCCGTAGGCCTTCGGCGAGCGCGCCGCGTGCGACCAGCTCCAATTGAGCGGTGAAATGCGCGGTGCATTGCCGCCACAAAAGCCAGTCTTGTGCAGAGGAGAGAAGCCGCGGCAGCGCTTCGGATCGGGCGCGCGCGTCAATTTCGCGCGTCAGCCAGCCTTCCAGCGGCAGGATGTCAGGCGTCAGCCAAACCCGCTCACCGCGCCTACGCGCTGCGCGCGCGAGCGCCAAGCGCGCAGCCTCGGCGCGTTGCCGAGACGGCACAACGAGGGTTCCGTCCCATGGAGCTTCTGACTCAGAAATCCTAATCAAAACAGGACTATAGGTAGTCTTTCAAAGAAACTACTTGAACATTGCCTGGGCATCCACCACGTTGCTGCGATCGGTCTCCTGCGGCGGCGGCACCATCGCGTATGCGCACAGCAGTTCTTCGATGCGCGCAAACACCTGGCGCAGCACGGCCGGTTGCGGCAGGTTCGTGACGCGAAAATGCGTGCGGTAGGGCACGTTGAAGCTGACGCCGGGCGCAATCAGCACATGTTTCTGCTCCAGGAGGTCGAGCGCGAAACGCTGATCGTCAAATTCCGGAAGTTCGCGCGTGTCCACTTCGACGAACGCATACATCGCACCGGCGGGCGGCGCAAGGCGCAGAAAGCGGCTGACGCGCGTCGCCGCGAGAATCGTCGCACGCGATTCGTACAGACGCCCGCCCGGAGATACCAGTTCGCGGATGCTCTGATAGCCGCCAAGCGCGGTCTGCACCGCCCATTGCGCCGGCACCGCACTGCAAAGACGCAGCGAACTTAAGAGCTCGAGCGCGGCCAAGTAATCGGCCGCCTGACGCACGCGCCCCGAGAACGACGCCCAGCCAACGCGATAGCCGCAGGCGCGGTACACCTTTGAGAGTCCCGAAAGAGTGGCGCACAGCGTGTCGCGCGTCAGCGTCGCAAGCGGCACGAACTCGGCGCGGTCGTACAGCATCTGGTCGTAGATTTCGTCGCTGTAGAGGACGAGCCCGGCGCGCTCTGCGATGTCCACCAAAGCCTCGAGCAGGCTTCGCGGATAGACCGCGCCGGTCGGGTTGTTCGGATTGATGATGACGAGCGCGCGGGTCTTTTTCGTGACCCGGCTCGCCACTTCCTCCGGATCGGGCAAAAAGCCATTTTCCGGCCGGCACGGATAGTGGACGGCGCGGCCACCGTTCAATGTGACGGCTGCCGTCCACAGCGGATAGTCGGGACTTGGCACCAGCACTTCATCGCCGGGATTCAAGAGCGCCCGCAGCACCAGGTCAATGAGTTCGCTTACGCCATTGCCGATGAACACCTGATCGGCGGTGACGTTGGGCACGCCGCGCGCCTGCTGCTGCATAACCACCGCCTCGCGCGCCGGAAAGATTCCCTGCTGGTGGCAGTAGCCCTCGCCTTCGGCGAGATTTTCAATGATTGCGAGCCGCATCGTCTCCGGAGTGCGGAAGCCAAACGCGCCCGGGTTGCCGATATTGAGCGAGATGATCTCGTAGCCCAAGCGTTCTAGCTCATGCGCGCGGCGCGCAAGCCTCCCGCGGATTTCGTACTTGACGTCGCGCAGGGCCTCGCTCGGACGCACGCTGGAGTCGCTATTCATGCGTCGAGAATAGCGTTTCCGCGCACCTCTGCCCAGCGGGGCCGGGCGCGAAGCAGGCGCTAAAGTTCCCGCCAGCGGTGACAGGCGACGTAGCGCGCCTCGCCCGCCGGCTCCCACACGGGAACCTTAAGGCGGCAAATCTGAATCGCATGCGGGCAGCGTGTCTGAAACACGCATCCGGGCGGCGGCGTGAGGGCCGACGGCGGCTCGCCTCTTATGGTACTAGACAGCCGCGCTCTTTGAATGTCCGGATCAGCGATCGGGATTGCTGCGAACAGCGCACGGGAGTACGGATGCAGGGGCCTCCCGTACAGAAGATGAGCCGGCGCAAGCTCCATCATGCGTCCGAGATACAGCACCAGCACGCGGTCGCAGAGTGCGCGCACGACCGCGAGATTGTGGCTGATGAATACGAGCGCCAGGCCCTCGTCATTCTTCAGCGTGCGCAAGAGCTCAATGATCTGCGCCTGGATTGAGACATCGAGCGCGCTTACGGCTTCATCACACACGAGCAACCGCGGTTTCACAATCATCGCGCGCGCGATGGCGACACGCTGACACTGGCCGCCGGAGAGCTCATGCGGATAGCGGCCCGCGATGGCACGTGCCAGACCCACCCGCTCCAATAACTTTGCAACCTCTCTCTGCCTTGCCCGCTCGTCCAATTCGGCGCGGTGCACGCGCAACGGCTCGCCAATGATCTCTGCAATCAACATGCGCGGATCGAGGCTCGCGAGCGGATTCTGAAAGATGATTGCCAGGTCGCGACGCAGCTGTTGGCGCTCGCCCGCTGCCAGACGCGCGACGTCGCTGCCATTCCACACGATGCGTCCCACTGTCGGCGTAATGAGATCGAGTATGGCGCGCGCGAGCGTCGACTTGCCCGAGCCTGATTCACCGACGACGCCGAGCGCTTCGTGCGCGCGCACTTGCAGCGAGACTCCCGCGAGCGCGCGCAGCAGCGTCTGTCGGCCCCAGGCGCCGCGACGCACGCGAAAGTGCACCTGCAGGTCCGTCACCTGCAACAATGGCCCACTCATATGTCGGTACCGGCGCTGTGCGGTGCGACGCGCAGCAGCGACTGCGTATACGGATGGGTCGGTGCGCGCAGGATGGTTGTGACGTCAGCGCACTCCACAATGCGTCCGGCGCACATGACGGCCACACGCTCGGCGAGCCCCGCCACAACGCCCAGGTCATGAGTGATGAGCACCAGCGACATGCGCCGCTCACGCTTCAATTCAGCCAAGAGCGCGAGGATCTGCGCCTGGATCGTGACATCGAGCGCGGTGGTCGGCTCATCCGCGATTACGAGCGGCGGATCGCAGGCAAGAGCGATGGCGATCATCACCCGCTGGCGCATGCCGCCCGAGAGCTCATGCGGATACTGGCGCGCGCGCCGCTCAGCGTCGGGAAGCTGCACCTTTGTGAGCATCTCAAGCGCACGCCGGCGCGCCGCGCGCAGCGACAGTCCCGCGTGCCGGACCAGTAGCTCTGCGACCTGGTCGCCGACCTTAAGGTGCGGCGTGAGCGATGTCATGGGGTTTTGGAAAATCATTCCGATGCGTGCACCGCGGATGCGGTCAAGCGCAGCGCCCGGTGCGTCGATGAGTTCGGCGGCTTCGAAGCGCGCGCTGCCGTGCGCGCGGCCGTTCGCTGCCAGAAGCCCCATGACCGCCAGGAACGCCTGGCTCTTGCCGGCGCCCGACTCACCGACGATGCCGACGCATTCCCCCGGAGCGATGCTCAACGAGAAGTCGCTGACTGAAGTGATCTGCTGCCCCGCCACGGCAAAACGCACGCTCAAATTCTCGACCTCGAGCACGGCATTCTCACTCATGACGGTCGCTCGCGTGGATCGAGCGCATCGCGCAGTGCATCGCCGACGATGCTGAAGCACACGAGGAGGAGTACGAGAGAGCCGGCCGGCACTAACAGCATCCAGGCAGCCGACTGCATCTCGCGTGCGCCGTCATTGATGAGATTGCCCAAACTTGGCAACGGCTCCTGTACGCCCAAGCCAAGGAAGCTCAGGAAACTCTCAAACAGGATCATCTGCGGGATCGCAAGGGTTGCGTAGGCGATTATCGTGCCGGCGAGATTGGGCACAATGTGCCGCCAGAGCATCGCACCCGGACCGACGCCGATGGCGCGCGCGGCATCGACGAACTCGGTCCTCTTCAAGGCGAGCGTCTGGCCGCGCACAATGCGTGCGATCGTGAGCCAGCCGACGGCGCCAATGGCCACGAACAAAACAATAAGACTGCCGCGAGCAAAGAGCGTCATGAGGATGATGACGATAAATAAGTACGGCAACGAATACAGCACATCGACCGCGCGCATCATGAGCTCATCGGTGCGGCCGCCGCTGTAACCGGCGATCGTGCCCCAGAGCACCCCGATGATGAGACTCCCGGCGCTCGCCAGTAGGCCGATCACAAGCGAAATGCGCAAACCGTACAAGGTGCGTACGAACAGATCGCGCCCCAAGCGGTCCGTGCCGAGCCAGTGCGCGCCGCCGAGCTTGGGAGGTGCCGCGATCGCCTCCCAATCTAGACTGTCGTAGCGAACGGCAGACAGATGCGGACCCATGAGCGCCGCGAGGATGACGACTACAATGAGGCCGCCCGCAAACAGCGCCAGCCGATTGCGCCGCAGGCGCTGCCACGCCTGTCGCCAGAAGCCGCCCGCCGCGCGGCCGTGCTCCTCAAGCATGACTGATCCGCGGATCAAGCCAGCCGTAGATCAGATCGGCTGCAAGATTACAGAGAAGCGTGATCACGCCATAAACGATCACCATGCCCATGACGAGCGTGTAGTCGCGGTTGATCGCGCCCTCGACCAAATAGCGGCCACTGCCGGGAAGCCCAAATACCGTTTCAACGACGAGCGAGCCGGTGACGACGAACGCGGTCGCGGGGCCCAGATAACTTACAACCGGCAGCATCGCTGGCGGCAATGCATGGCGCCAGATGATGCGTCGGTTGCCAAGCCCGCGGGCACGCGCCGCACGGATGTAATCGCTCTGCAGCACGTCGAGGAGACTGCTGCGCACCAGACGCACGATATAGGCGATGAGCGGCAGTGCCAGCGTCACGACCGGAAGGATGAGATAGCGCGGCTCGCCCGGCTGCCATCCGGCGACCGGCAGCCAGTGCAGGCCCAATCCAAAAGTGAGCACGAGGAGCGGCCCGGTCACGAAACCCGGTAGCGCAACGCCCAGGACCGCGACGCTCATGATCCCATGGTCGACCGCGGTGCCGCGCTTGAGGGCCGCCCAGGTTCCCAGCGACACGCCGACCGCGAGCGCGACAGCGAGCGCCGCCAGACCCAGGATCAGGCTCACGGGCAGACCCTGCGTGATCAACGCCTGCACGGACAGATCGCGGTACTTCATCGACGGACCGAAATCCCCGCGCGCGACGCCGGCGAGATAGTGCAGATACTGCCGGCCAAGCGGTTGATCAAGCCCGTAGACGCGCTCGAGGTTTGCCTTGACCGGCGGCGGCAGGGATTGCTCGGCATCAAAGGGCCCACCCGGTGCAAGCCGCACGACGACAAACGCGAGTGTGACGATGACGAGAAGGGTTGGCAGGACTGCGGCGAGGCGACGCGCGGCATACGCAAGCATTCGAGCGTCATCTCCTTCCGTCGCGGCGCCGTGGGGCTGACGGGTGCGCCCGCAGTGTACACTTGCGCTCCGTAAACCGTGCGAACAGGACTCTCGATGAAGCGGATTCTAGTCGGCATCAAACGCGTCGTGGATGCCAATGTGCGTATTCGGGTGAAGTCCGACGGCACGGGCGTGGAGACCGACGGGGTGAAGATGGCGATCAACCCGTTCGACGAAATAGCTCTGGAAGAGGCGCTGCGCATAAAAGAGCGTGGCATGGCCGACGAGGTGGTCGTCGCGACCATCGGAGTCGCGGACGCGCAGCAGCAGTTGCGCACCGCGCTTGCGATGGGCGCGGATCGCGCGCTGCATGTGCGCAGCGACACGGGCGTCGAGCCGCTGACGGCGGCGAACGTTTTTATGAAGTTGATCGCGCGCGAAGAACCGCTCCTCGTGATTCTCGGCAAGCAGGCGATCGATGATGACAACAGCCAGACCGGGCCGATGCTCGCGGCGCTGTGGAATCGGCCGCAGGCGACCTTCGCCTCTAAAATTGAATTGAACGAAGGCACGGCGCGGGTTACACGCGAGGTCGATGCGGGACTTGAGACGATCGAGATCGACCTGCCGGCCGTCGTTACGACCGACCTGCGCCTGAACGAGCCGCGCTACGTGAAGCTGCCGGACATCATGAAGGCGAAGAAGAAGCCGCTCGATACGCTGACGCTCGCGGAGCTCGGCGTCGAACCGCGGCCGCAGCTGAAGAGCGTGCGTTTCGAGCCGCCTGCGCAGCGGCAGAAGGGTGTGCTCGTCAAGGATGTCGCGGAACTCGTCGGCGAGTTGCGCAAAAGAGGGGTGCTCTCGTGAGCCAGATTCTGATCGTCGCCGAGCACGACGGCACGACCTTAAACCCGGCTACCGCCAAGTGCGTCAGCTGTGCGCGCGCCCTGAGCGGCGCGCAGGTCACGATTGCGGTGTGTGCCGCCGATGCCGGGCGGATTGCAGTGCAGGCCGCGTCCATTGCCGGCGTTTCCCGCGTTCTTAAGATCGAAAACCCTGCCAATGCTCACCCGCTTGCGGCGCTGTTGGCACCGCAGATTGTCGCGATCGCGGCGGACTTCACCCATCTATTGGGCCCGTCCACGACCTTCGGCAAGGATTTGATGCCGCGCATCGCAGCACTTCTCAACTGCGCGCAGGTGAGCAACATCATGGCGCTCGAGGATGCGACGCACCTGCGCCGCCCGATCTACGCCGGAAACGCGATCGTGACTGTCGAGTCTCAAGCAGGCGCAAAGCTCGTCGGCACGGTGCGCATCGCATCCTTCGAGATGGCGCCGGGCGGCGGGCAAGCCGCTGTTGAAGCCGTGACGCTTGATATCCCCCTGCCTGCACACACGCGCTTCGTATCGCTTTCGGCGGGCAAGGCCGACCGTCCGGATCTGCAATCCGCGACGCGCGTCATCTCCGGAGGGCGCGCGCTCGGCAGCGCCGAGAACTTCAAGATTCTGTATGCGCTGGCTGACGAACTCGGTGCCGCGGTGGGCGCCTCACGCGCGGCGGTCGACGCGGGCTACGCTGCTAACGACATGCAGGTCGGCCAGACGGGGAAGATCATTGCCCCGGAGCTTTATATCGCGATCGGCATATCCGGGGCGATCCAGCATCTGACCGGGATCAAGGATGCGCGCACCATCGTCGCCATCAATAAGGACGCCGAGGCGCCGATCTTTGAGATCGCCGACTTTGGGCTCGTCGGGGACCTCTTCCAAATCGTGCCGGAGCTGCAGCGTCTTGTGACGAAGAGCGGCGACTAAAGCTGAGTGAGAACGTGCTCGGCGGTCGAGACTTTGAATTCGCCCGGCGCCTCAATGTTGACCTTACGGGCAACGCCGTCCTCGACGAGGATGGCGAAGCGCTGGCCGCGCATCCCTAAGCCAAATCCGCGGCCATCGAGCTCAAGCCCGAGCGCCCGTGAGTAATCGCCATTGCCGTCGGCAAGCATAAGCACCTTGCCGGCAACCCCGGAGGCTTTGCCCCAGGCGTTCATGACAAACACGTCATTGACCGACATACAGGCAACGGTGTCGACGCCCTTCGCTTTGATCTGATCGGCGAGCTGTACGAAGCCTGGCAGGTGCTTCGCGTCGCAGGTCGGAGTAAAGGCGCCCGGCACAGAGAACAGCACGACTTTCTTGCCGCGAAAGATCTCGTCCGTTTTCACATCCTTGGCACCGTCCGCTGCCATCGTTTTGAGCGTGCCCGAGGGCATGCGCTCGCCGGCTTTGATTGTCATGAATCTGCTCCCCTGTTCCGTTCGTGTGTGCGCCGCGCCTAGGCCTGGTGCGAGCGTATGGTCCAAAGGTTCGCCAGCTGCTCGAGCTTCGCATCGCCCTTGACGAGTTCGAACGTCTTGATGGCGTCGTCTTTCTTGCCGGCATGCAATTGCGCGATGCCCAGCAGGAGCCGCGTCTCCGCTTCGTTCTTAAGGCCGCCCTTCGCGAGCGCGCTCGTCAGGGCCGCTATGGCTTTGTCGTACTGCTGGTAGCTGAAGTACGCGAGCCCCAGACCTGCGAACTTGGGACCGGTCTTTGAGGCTTCCGCGTCGGCGGCGATCTTGGGCAGCGATGCCGTGTCAGCGGTCACCTTCTGCTTCGCCGATGCGAGCATCTGCCCGCTGTGTGCCTTGATCGCCGCGTCCGCGAAAACGTTTTTCTGTTGGCCGGCCTCAAGAACACGCTGTGCCTCGCCCGGGGATCCTAGCTGATTGGCAAGGGTTGCCATCTCAATATAGTCTTCGGGGCGTTTTAGGACGTCGACGTCAAAGGCGAGGCGATACACTTGCAGGAGGAAGGGGTCGCTCTGGCCAGGGGTCTGAATGAGGGTGTAGAGAAGATTCTGCCAGTACTGCGCCTTCGGATAGTAGGTCACGAGGCGCTCGAGCGCGCGCATTATGCAGTTGCTGTCGTTGAGCTTGACGCAGGAGCTCAGCAACAGGTTCAAGCGCTCCTCGGGCGGCGTCTGTCCGGCTTTGATCGACTCATCCACGTGCTCGTTCAGCACCTGCGTCGCACCTTTGTAGTCGCCCTTCAAGAAGTAGGACTGGGCGCGAATGGTGTAGACGTCCTCGCTGGCGTTGCCTTCCTTGATCGCGCGGTCCGCGAACTGGATCGCCTTGTCGTAATCCTTCAGCTGGTAATTGATCTGCGCGAGGGTGCGAATGCGCACCGCCAGGTCCGCCTTGTCGAGGTATTGCGATGCGATCAAGGACTCGAGCGTCTTCTCGGCGTTCGGATAATCGTTGGTGTGCAAATACAAGAACAAATACAGCTGGTTGGTCGTGAACTCGTCGTATTCGGTCTTACTCGGAAGATCCTGCGCTTCTTTAAGGTGGCTCTGTGCGGTAGCCCAGTCCTGCTTCTCCAAGGCATCCTGCGCAGCCTTGAGGGGCTTAGCTGCCTCCGAACTGATCTTGGGCTTATCGTCCGCTTTGGCCTTCTCCGCGCCGAGCGCCGCTGCCATCGGAACGAGGCTCGCAGCGCCGAGGAGCGCCACGCCGAGGAGCGCCGCAGCGAGCATCTTCGGCAGGCGCTGCGTCGTGTCATGCAAACGCGCGCGTGTCATTCTTTGAATTCGCCAGTATTGACGAAGCCGATCCTCTTCATGCGATTGCGCTGCGCCGCGGCGAGCACCCTTGCCACGGTGTCATACAGAGCGCGGCGGTCCGGACGCAGGTGGATCTCCGGCTGCGGATCCTTGTTGGCCTCATTGCGGAAGAAGCCTTCCAACGTCTCGATATTCGGCACGACCGTACCGTTCCAGACGACGGTGCCGTCGAAATCGATCTCCAATTCGATGACTTCAGGACGCTGGTCCTGCGGCGGCGGGGGCTGATTGGTCTGCGGCATGTCGAGCTTCACCGCGTGCGTCATGATCGGCAGCGTGATGATCAGCATGATGAGCAGCACCAGCATGACGTCGATGAGAGGCGTCGTATTGATGTCGCACATCGGCTCGCCCGATTCGGTTCCGACACTCATGGACATGACTTAAATCCTCCCGCTCAGCGCGACCCGCGGATGCCGTGATCCGGCTCCGTCAGGAACCCGACCTTCACAATTCCACCGCGTTGAATCCCGTAGATCACCCTGCCTACAAACTCGAAGCGCGTGCCCTTATCGGCGCGAATGTGGATCTCCGGCTGGGGCTTGCGCACTGCCGCGCCTTTCACCTGATTGATGAGATCGGTAAGCGTCGCGAGCTGCTTGTCGTTCCAGTAAATAACACCCGTCCTGCTGACCGCGACCGTGATGTTCTCGGGCTTCGTCGTCGTTGGAATGTTGACCGCTTTCGGCAGGTCCACTCGCACCGTGCGCGTGATGACCGGGATCGTGATCAGAAAGATGATGAGCAAAACGAGCATGACGTCCACCAGTGGCGTCGTGTTGATCGTCGCCATCATGGCGGGTCCGTCCGAGGACGGGGAACCGACTTGCATCGACATACTGACTTACCTCTCGAACGTTCGGGTGCCGTGCGCGGCGGAGTTACGTGAGCCGCGCGGTTACTTGCGCAGCGCCGCGGCCGGCGCGGTCGCCGGACGTGTGCCACCCATGTCGTTGCTGCCGACACGCGCACCGCCGACGAGATACGCATGCAGATCGGCGGCGAAGTTACGCAGCGATTCCTGCAGGTTCTTGTTGCGGCTCAGGAGCCAGTTGTAGCCCATGACCGCCGGCACCGCGACCGCAAGGCCCAACGCCGTCATGATGAGCGCTTCACCGACGGGTCCTGCGACACGGTCGATACTTGCCTGGCCCGCGATACCAATCGACACGAGCGCGTTCAATATGCCCCAGACGGTGCCGAAGAGTCCGACGAACGGTGACACCGAGCCGACGGTTGCAAGAAATGCCAGACCCGTTTGCAGTTTGCCATTCACGTGTTCGACCGAGCGTTGCAGCGACATGGTGATCCATTCGTGCAGATCAATGCGGTCGGTCAAGCGGCCATCGTGGTGCGAGGCCGCACGCAGGCCGTCTTCGGCGATGGCGCGGAAATCATTACCCTTCGGCAGTCGCTCGACGCCGTCTTTGAGCGAGGGCGCCGACCAGAACTGCTTCTCGACGAGCTTCGACGCGCGCCGCAGCTTGCTCTGATCCCAGACCTTCGTGAGCATGATGTACCACGAGAACAGGGACATCAGCAGCAGCAGGATGAGCACCCCGCGCGCGATCGGGTCGCCTTGCGCCCAGAGGGCACCGAGGCCGTAAGGATTATCAACTGTTACTGCGGTGGCGTGAGTTTCCATATTTTCCTCGGATCAATAAAAAGCCGGGCAAACCCGGCATATATTCAATTTTTAAGCTGAAACTTGATTGACATGTTGAAGCAGCCGGTCACGGGTTTGCCGTCCTCGGTACCCGCTACGTAGCGACCCGCCTTGGCAAGCTTGATCGCGCCCTCATCGAGCCGCGCGCTGCCGGAGGTCTTGGCAATTGTCGGGTCTTCGGAAAGCTTGCTGGTGGGCGCTACACAGGCGTGCACTATCGCCGACCCTTCTTCACCCAGGCGCATGGATGCCGCCGGGTAGTAGTCGGCTGAATTGGGGAAGTTCTTGCCGGTCGTCGGATTGGTCTTGCTCGAGGCGTGCGGCGGCGGCGGCGCCGGTGGCAGGTGCTTGTCCGTCACATCGGTGATCGCCGTCGATTGGGCGACTTCGACCGGAACGTCGATGTTGATGTCCGGCGGCGGTACCTCCACCGGAGGACGTTCGAATTCGGGCGGCGGCGGCGGTGGCGGCAGATCGTGCTGCTGCACCTCTTCGATGATGTCACTCTGAATGGGCGGTGCTATCAGCTCGATGGCTTTGCGCGCGAGTCCCGTCGCAAGCCCGTAGGCGAGCAGCACGTGTAGCACGATAATGACGACTAAAACGATGGCGCGGCGCGAAAGAAACGTAGCGTCTTGTGCGTAAGCGGGCATTGTTAAACGTTACTATTAATGTGTACGGATAACCGAATCTGAACGCGGACCTGTCCAAGACTCGGACCATTTTCTAATCGCCGTCCCCGAGCCAATGAGCGGGCGGCCTGCTTTCGTCGTCCCCAGGTCACTTCATCTCTGTGCAGCACGCAGGCAAGCCAGAGCCGTGCCTGCACCGACAGATGGGCGTGAACTTTAACCGCTGCCTCTCGCACTGACAACAGCCGTGCGCTCGGTGCGTTTCAATCGCCACCGTCGGTGACCGCACCGTATGACGCACTGCCCACGAGCCGCGCGTATTTCGCGAGCACCCCTACCGTTGCGTACGGTTTGCGCGGTTTCCAGGCGGCACGCCGGCGCTTGAGCTGTGCAGCGCTGATGTCGACTTCTAGGGTGCGCTTGGTGGCGTCAATACTTACCCGATCGCCCTCGTTAAGAAGTCCTATAGGTCCGCCGATGGCCGCTTCGGGCGAAATATGTCCGACGACAAAGCCATGACTGCCGCCCGAGAAACGCCCGTCAGTGATTAGAGCGACCTTGTCGCCAAGACCGCGCCCCACGAGAGCTCCGGTGGGGCTTAGCATTTCGCGCATGCCGGGTCCGCCCTTCGGGCCCTCATAGCGGATCACGACGACGTCGCCCGCCTGCACGGCGCCACTGAGAATCGCGGCGGTCGCGCGCTCTTCGCCGTCGAACACGCGCGCGGGCCCTGCGAATGCAAGGCCCTCTTTGCCGGTGATCTTCGCGACCGCGCCATCCGGTGCGAGGTTTCCGTACATCACGACGAGGTGGCTCGTCTTCTTGAGCGGGTTGCTGATCGGTCTGATTATGTCCTGGCCGGCCGGGTATGCGCCCACCCTTGCAAGGTTCTGCGCAAGCGTGGCGCCGGTCACGGTCATACATTCACCGTGCAGCAAGTCCGCATCGAGAAGCGTTTTCATGAGCGGCTGGATGCCGCCGACGGCAATCAGGTCGGACATGAGATAGCGGCCGCTCGGACGTACATCCGCGAGCACCGGGACGCGTCGTCCGATACGTGTGAAGTCATCAAGACTCAGTCTTACGCGGGCTTCGCGCGCAATGGCAAGTATATGCAGCACCGCGTTGGTAGAGCCACTTAATGCAATCGTGACAGTGATTGCGTTCTCGAAGGCTTTGCGCGTGAGGATATCCGCCGGACGGATCCCCGCCTGCAGCAGGCGCACGACCGCCTCCCCCGCCCGGCGGCAGTCGAGCCGCTTGGCCTCGCCGACAGCTTCCTGGGCGGAGCTATCCGGCAGCGACAAACCGAGCGCCTCGATCGCGGAGGCCATGGTATTGGCGCTGTACATGCCCCCGCAGCTGCCCGGCCCCGGGATCGCGGTCAGCTCCACATCGCGCAGCTGCGCATCGTTGATTTGGCCCGCCGCCCGCGCGCCGATGGCCTCAAACACCGTGACGATATCGCGGCGCTGCGCGCCGGGGCGGATGGTGCCGCCATAAACGAACACGCCCGGTCGGTTGAGCCGCGCGATTGCCATGGCGCAACCGGGCATGTTCTTGTCGCAGCCGCCTATCGCGACTACACCGTCGAAGCCTTCGGCTGCGACCACGGTCTCGATCGAATCGGCAATGACCTCGCGCGACACGAGCGAGTAGCGCATCCCGGGCGAGCCCATGGATATGCCGTCGGAGACCGTGATCGTATTGAATAGGACGCTTTTTCCGCCGGCGGCGTCCACCCCGGCGCTCGCCTCGTCGGCAAGCTCGCGGATGTGCATGTTGCAGGGGGTGAGTTTCGCCCAGGTGGATGCGACGCCAATCTGTGGCTTGCGAAAATCGGCGTCCTCGAACCCCACCGCGCGCAGCATGGCGCGCGCACCGGTTTGCTTGAGGCCATCGACCACCAAGCGTGAGTGCGCGCGGATATCGATTGCAGGCTGGCTCTTGGTTTTTTTCGCCGTCATGTCATCCGAGCTTCGAGTCGCAGTGCAAGACTACCATCTGCGCGCTCATCTGCCTGTATCGACGATCTGCCGCTCACGCAGTGTAATAATGACGACTCCTGCGAGCGTAATGGCGCCGCCGAGCGCGAGCCGCGCGGTGAGCGTCTCGCCCAAGAACACGACGCTCAACAGTACGGAGAAGATCGGCGAGAGTGTCGTCACCGGAGCGACGCTCGTGACCGGATAGCGCTGCACGAGATAGAAGTATCCCGTATGCGCGACGAGGCTTGCGGCGAGCGCGGTAAAAGCGAGCGCCGCCCAGCCGCTGATGGACACGTGCGCTAGCACTGTAAGATCCGGGCGCTCGAACTCGACCGATAGCACCAGGAGCACCGGTAAGCTCAACCACGCGATCCACGCTTGCAGTTCAAGAGGCTTGAAACCTTGCAGTTTCTTGATCGCAATGAGTCCCACGCTGCCGACGAACGCGCCGCCGATGACGAGCGACAGGCTCTGCCACTGCGAGCTCATGCGAGGATCGAAGCCCATGACCAGCACGCCCGCGAACGCCAGGAGGATGCCGGTCCAGCGCCGCCAGTGCACGACCTCGCCCAAGAGTGCAACCGACAACAGCGTCGTGAACGGGACGCTCAGTTGGCCCGCGATGGCAACGGCCGACACGTTACTCGAGATCCCGAGACCCCGGAAGCTGAGCGCAAATGACAGCGCGCCGGTAAATATCGCTGCCACCGCAAGTGCCCCCATTTGGCCGCGCTTGACCCGCAGGCGCGGCACGAGGAGCACAGCGAGGATGAGGAAGCGCAGGAACGTAAAGAGGATCGGCGGCATTTGCGCAAGCCCGATCTTGCTGACGACGAGGTTGACCCCCCAGATGAGCGTGATCCCGAGCAGTAGGGTGAGATCGCGCGGCGCGATCGAATGAATCGCGCGCGCGGGGCGCTTCTGCGCCGGGGTGAGCGACAGCTTCTCGGCGGGCACGCGATCAGGCTCAAGAGGTGGGTGCGCGAAGCTTAGCGAATCCGCGCCGCTTGCGGGCTAGTCTTTGCACCTATTTGACAAGCGCGCGCCGGTTGTGATGACATCGGGAGAGTTTAGGATTTGGTTCCCGCGCAGCCGTGGCATTCGACGCAAGCGACAATATGATTCCGAGCGTTCCGGAGGCAACCGGAATTGTCGGCGTTGTTCTGCTCGTACTGTCCCTCGGGGCGCTCCTTATTGGGAGCGGCCGGCGCGGGGCGCTCGCAAAAGCCTGATCAGGCAGACGCGAGAAAAAGACAAACCCCGCACCGGCCACCGAG
Source organism: Steroidobacteraceae bacterium (assembly GCA_036833805.1). Taxonomy (GTDB): domain Bacteria; phylum Pseudomonadota; class Gammaproteobacteria; order Steroidobacterales; family Steroidobacteraceae; genus PALSA-1196. The sequence goes on from DAITPA010000017.1 coordinate 22,226, forward strand.
CCGCTGCGGGGTTTTTTTTGCACGCCTGTACCGCTGCGGCGGTCACGCGTGTGCTTTGAGAGGTCTAGAGCCAATTGGGAGTGTGACGATGCGACTGTACGGGCAAAAAGATGTCGACCGCAAAGCCTTGAAGGGCGCACGGATCGCCGTGCTGGGCTATGGCAGTCAGGGGCGCGCGCACGCGCTCAATCTCAAGGACAGCGGCTTCGACGTTGTGGTTGGCCTGCGCAAGGGCGGCAAGAGCTGGCTCAAGGCGCGCCGCGACGGGCTTGAAGTCGCGGCGCCGGTCGCGGCGGTCGCAAATGCGGATCTCGTGGCGATGCTGGTGCCAGACATTGCGCAGAAGGATTTGTACCTCGCGGTGGCTTCACACCTTAAGAAGGGCGCGACGCTCCTCTTCGCGCACGGCTTCAACATCCATTTCAAGCAGATCCGCCCGCGCAAGGATTTGGATGTCGTATTGATCGCGCCGAAGGGCCCGGGCGATCTTGTGCGCCGGCAGTATCAGCAAGGCCGCGGCGTGCCGTGCCTGCTTGCCGTATCTAAGGACGCGAGTGGCCACGCCCGCGCCCGTGCCCTCGCCTATGCGCATGGCATTGGCGGCACGCGCGGCGGCGTGCTCGCTACCACTTTCGCCGAGGAGACCGAAACGGATCTTTTTGGCGAGCAGGCGGTGCTGTGCGGCGGCGCGACCGAACTCGTCGTACGCGGCTTTGAGACATTGGTCGAGGCGGGCTATCAACCCGAAGTTGCTTACTACGAGTGCATGCATGAGCTGAAGCTCATCGTCGACCTTTTGCATGAAGGCGGACTTAAGAAGATGCACGAGTTCATTAGCGACACCGCCAAATACGGCGATCTCACGCGCGGCCCGCGAATCGTGAACGCCCGCGTGAAGAAGGAAATGAAGAAGGTGCTAAAGGAAGTGCAGAGCGGCAAGTTCGCCCGCCAGTGGATCGCCGAGAGCGCCTCCGGCGGGCGCAAGTTCCGGCGCCTGCTGAAGCAAGATCTCAAACACCCCATCGAGAAGGTCGGCGCCGCGCTGCGCGCGCGCATGCCGTGGCTCAACAATCAGCGCGCCTGACAGCGCAAGGCCGATACGATGCCGATAGAAATGCAGGTGAGCGAGCAGACGCCGATGACGGATCGCTGTCTCGGAGGCGTGCACTTCGATGACATCGTGGCGGCGCGTCGCTTGCTCGCGAAGTCCCTGACGCCTACTCCACTCGTGACGCACCCGCTCCTGTCGCAGCGGTTGGGGGCCGAGGCGCATGTGAAGCTTGAGAACACCGTGCCGCTCGGGTCATTCAAGCTGCGCGGCGGACTGCATCTGCTCGCCTCACTGACCGCCGAGCAGCGTGCGCGCGGCCTCGTCACCGCGACCCGCGGCAATCATGGGCAGTCGCTCGCCTGCGCGGCGCAGCGTCATGGGGTGCGCTGTGCGGTGTTCGTGCCGCTGGGCAACAACGCTGATAAGAACGCCGCCATCGCCGCGCTCGGTGCAACAGTGAGCTCTGCCGGCGAGGACTTCGATGCCGCCTGGGAAGCTGCGCTCGCGCACGCCGCACACACCGGCATGATCGCCGTGCACCCGTCGCGCGAGCCAAAGCTCATGGCGGGCTACGCGACGGTTGCGCTTGAGATGCTTGAGCAGGCGGCGCAGCCGCTCGATGTGCTGTTCGTGCCCGTCGGCGGCGGTAGTCTCGCGGCGGGAATGGGCCTGGTCTTCAAGGCGCTCTCGCCGCATACGCGACTCATTGGCGTGCAGGCCGCCGCGGCGCCCGCGCTGGCGCGCGCCTGGCAAAGCGGTGAGATGCGTGAATTCCCGGTGGGCGAGACTCTTGCCGATGGATTGGCCGCGCGCGTGCCTGCGCCGGAGACGGTCGCGATTCTGCGCGCAGTGCTCGACGACATGGTCGAGGTGAGCGAGGCGCAAATCGCCGACGCGATCCGCTGCTTCGCCGAGACGCTGCATCAAATGGCCGAGGGCGCCGGCGCTGCCGCTTTAGCAGGCGCGATGAGCCTGCGGCGGCGCATCCACGGTGAGCGCGTCGGCATCGTGCTCTCCGGCGGCAACATCACCTCGTCACAGCTCTCGAAGATCCTGCACGGCGAACTCCTGCCGCACGCGGAGCGCAGCGCATTCCTGGCAGCGCAGCTCGCCGATATGGAATACGGCGCGCGTGGCACGTGAAGGCTTTTACTGAGGATACCCACATGGTGACCCAGCCTGAATCAGTAATCATCTTTGACACCACCCTGCGTGACGGCGAGCAGTCGCCCGGCTGCAGTATGGCGCGCGGCGAGAAGCTGCGCGTGGCGCGCGCGCTTGCCGAGCTCGGCGTCGATGTCATCGAGGCGGGCTTTCCAGCGGCCTCGCGCGGCGACTGGGAGAGCGTCAATACCGTCGCGCGCGAAGTACCAGGCGCGGTCATCTGCGGGCTCGCCCGCTGCAACCGCGAGGATATCGAGCTTGCCGCGCAGGCGCTGCGCGATGCGCCGCGCCATCGCATCCATGTGTTCCTTGCAACCAGTGCGATCCACCGCCAATACAAGCTCAACATGGCGCAGGAGGAGATTCTGCATCTCGCCGTTGACGCGGTGCGCATGGCGCGCGACCTGTGTGCCGATGTCGAATTTTCTCCCGAGGATGCCTCGCGTACCGAGCTTGAGTTTCTCGCGCAGGTGGTCGAAGCGGTGATCGATGCGGGCGCAACCACGGTCAACATTCCCGACACCGTCGGCTATACGGTGCCCGATGAGTTCGCGGAGCTGTTTCGCTATCTGCGCAAGAACGTGCGCGGCATCGAGCGAGCGACCCTCTCGGTTCACTGCCACGACGATCTTGGCATGGCGGTGGCGAACAGTCTCACCGCCGTGGTCGCAGGTGCGCGTCAAATTGAGTGCACCATCAACGGCATCGGCGAACGGGCTGGCAACTGTTCGCTCGAGGAAGTCGTGATGGCTTTGAAGACGCGCGAAACCTTTTTCAACGTGCGCAACCGCGTGCAGACAACCAAGCTGTACCCGACCTCACGCCTTGTTTCGAGCATTACGGGTCTGCCGATTCCGCGCAACAAGGCGATCGTCGGCGAGAACGCTTTTGCGCACGAATCCGGGATTCATCAGCACGGCATGCTGAAGCATCATTCGACCTACGAGATCATGCGCCCCGAGGATGTCGGCCTCACGCGCAGCCACCTGGTACTCGGCAAGCACAGCGGCCGGCACGCCTTCCGCGAGCGCGTGCAGGAGCTCGGCTTTGCGCTCGACGAGTTGGAATTCAACCGCGTATTCGAGGAATTCAAGGCGCTCGCTGATAAAAAGAAGGAGCTCTTTGACGGCGATATCGAAGCACTCGTACTGCGCGACGAAGGCTCGGCAACCGGGCCGTGGAGCCTGCTTGCGCTGAAGACAGTCACTGACAGCGAAGCGGCCGCGGAAGCGCATGTGCGTCTACAGCATGCCGATGGGCACAGCGTAGAGCGCTCCGCGAGCGGCGATGGCCCGGTGGATGCGGCCTTCAAGGCAATCGAGGCGGCGACCGGCATCGTGGCATCGCTGCGCAAGTTTGAGTTGCGCAGCGTTTCCGAAGGTGAGGATGCGCAGGGCGAGGCGATCGTGTATGTGGAATACAATGAGCGCAATTATCGCGGCTCGAGCGTCAGCACCAATATCGTGGAATCGAGCACCAAGGCGTTTCTTGAGGTTTTGAACCGCATTGAGCTTGCGCAGGCGAACTCGCGCGCGCGCGAGGAACGCACCGGCAGCGTGCCTGTGCTGCCCGCTGCGGTGTGAATCTTTTCGAGGAGTCAACATGCCCATTCCGGCCACTCAATTCATCTGGTTCAACGGCAAGCTCGTGCCTTGGGAGAAGGCTACGGTGCACGTGCTCTCGCATGCGCTGCACTACGGCTCTTCGGTGTTCGAAGGTGTACGGGCCTATGAAACCCAACATGGGCCAGCCATTTTCCGCCTGCACGACCACACGCGGCGGCTATTTGATTCGGCGAAGATCTACCGCATGCCGATGCCCTTCTCCATCGAGCAGCTGAATGACGCCTGCCGCGAGGTCGTCGCCGTCAATGGTCTTGCGCGCGGCGCCTACATCCGTCCGGTCGCGTTTCGTGGCTACGGCGAGATCGGCGTGACGCCGAAGAATGAGCCGCCGACGGAAGTGGCGGTTGCCGCCTGGGAGTGGGGCAAATACCTCGGCCAGGATAGTGCGGAAGAAGGCGTCGAGGTGTGCGTGTCCTCCTGGAATCGTGTCGCCCCGAACACCCTGCCGGCACTTGCCAAGGCAGGCGGTAATTACCTCTCGAGCCAGCTCATCGGCCTGGAAGCGCGGCGCCTGGGATTCGCCGAAGGCCTCGGGCTTGCTCCCGACGGCACGGTGAGCGAGGGATCCGGGGAGAACATCTTCGTCGTCAAGGACGGAGTGCTAATGACGCCGGCGCTTGTGCATTCGGTGTTGCACGGCATTACGCGCGATACGGTGATGCGGCTGGCGCGCGCGCGCGGCATCGAGGTGCGCGAATGCGCAATCCCGCGCGAGTTTCTGTATCTCGTCGATGAGGCGTTCTTTACCGGCACGGCGGTGGAGATTACGCCGATCAAGTCGGTCGACCGTATAGCGGTGGGCACAGGCAAGCGCGGCCCGGTCACGGCGGCACTGCAGAGCGCTTTCTTTGGACTCTTCTCCGGGCAGACGGCCGATCAGTGGGGATGGCTTGACCCGGTCGACATGTCGCAGGCGCGGATCGCGGTCGCACAGTAGGCGTCAGGCCGATGCAGCCTGCACCGCGGACCATGCTCGAGAAGATCTGGGATCAGCACGAGGTCATCCCCGAGAGCGCCGACACGCCCGCCGTCTTGTATATCGATCTGCATCTCATCCACGAGGTGACCTCGCCGCAGGCGTTCGCCGTGCTCGCCGAGCGCGGCCTTGGGGTGCGCCGCCCGGAGCTCACGCTTGCGACCATGGATCATTCCACGCCGACGCGCAGCGAGCAGATCTTCGGCGGCGCGCCAATTGCCATCGAGTCGGCCGCGAAGCAGATACGCCAGTTGGAGAAAAACTGCGCGCGCTTTGGCGTTGAGCTATTGGGTTTGAAGAGCGAGCAGCGCGGCATCGTGCACGTAATCGGACCGGAGCTCGGCGCGACCCAGCCGGGCAAGACCATCGTCTGCGGCGACAGCCACACGAGCACTCACGGCGCCCTGGGCGCCCTCGCCTTTGGCATCGGCACGACGGAAGTCGGGCACGTGCTCGCCACACAATCGCTGCTGCAGAGAAAGCCGCGCGGCTTGGCCATCGACGTCGACCACGCCTTGCAGGCGGGGGTCACCGCCAAAGACCTCATCCTCGCGATCATCAGCCGTATTGGTGTCTCGGGCGGCACGGGTCACGTCATCGAATACCGCGGCGCGGGGATCCGCGCGCTCGACATGGAGGAGCGCATGACCGTGTGCAACATGTCGATCGAAGCCGGCGCGCGCGCCGGCATGATCGCACCGGATGAGACCACCTATGCGTGGCTTGCCGGGCGGCCGCGCGTGGCGCACGGCGACGCATGGGATGAGGCGCTCGAGCGCTGGCGGCAGTTGCCGACGGATGCCGCCGCGCGCTTTGACCGGCGGGTAGAGATCGATGCTGCCGCAGTCGAGCCTATGATTACCTACGGTACGAACCCGGGCATGGTGATGGCGATCAACGCTGCCATCCCCGCGCGCCCCGATGATCCGGCATTTCAGCAGGCGCTCGCCTACATGGGATTTGAAGCCGGCGCGACGCTCAAGGACAAACCCGTCAACGTGGTGTTTCTCGGCAGCTGCACCAATGGGCGTCTGTCGGATCTGCGTGCCGCGGCGGCAGTATTGCGCGGCGAGAAGATCGCAAGCGGCGTGACGATGCTCGTGGTGCCGGGCTCGCAGACCGTAAAGAGAGCCGCGGAAGCCGAAGGCCTGCACCGGATATTCATGGACGCGGGCGCAGAATGGCGCGAGTCCGGCTGTTCCATGTGTCTCGGGATGAATGGCGACCTTGTCGGCAGCGGCGAATACTCCCTGAGCACGAGCAATCGGAATTTTGAGGGACGCCAGGGCGTCGGCGCCCGTACCCTGCTTGCAAGTCCGCTGACCGCGGCGGCGAGTGCGGTGCGCGGTCGGGTGACCGACCCGCGCGAATTTCTGAATCACTAACGGGCGAATAATCTCATGGAGCCTATTCGCGCCTTGCGCTCGCGCACCGTGGTCCTGCCGGCGGCCAACATCGACACCGATCAGATCATTCCGGCACGCTTCCTGACGACAACCACGCGCGATGGATTGGGAAAGCATCTGTTTGCGGATTGGCGCTACGACGCGCACGGCGCGCCGCAGAGCGAATTCGTTCTCAATCGCCCCGCCGCGCACGGCTGCCAGATCCTGGTCGCCGGGCGCAACTTTGGCTGCGGCTCCTCGCGCGAGCATGCGCCCTGGGCGCTCCTTGACTATGGCTTTCGCGCCGTGATCAGCACACAGATCGCCGACATCTTCCGCAGCAATTCTCTAAAGAATGGCTTCTTGCCGGTGGTCGTCGACGCGCCGACCAGCGACTGGCTCATGGGGCATCCCGGCGCCGATGTGAGCATCGATTTGCCGTCCGCGACGCTTACCCTGCCGAGCGGCGCACAAGTGGCGTTTCCGCTCGAGACATTCGCCCGCTACTGTCTGGTGAACGGCATCGATGAGCTTGGCTTTCTGCTCGAGCGCCAGGGGCAAATCGAAGCGTTCGAGCGTCGCCGGCCGGCGGCATGAAAGCCCGCATTGCGGTGCTCGCCGGTGATGGCATCGGGCCGGAGGTCATCGCCGAGGCCGAGCGCTGTCTGCGTTCGGTCGGTGAACTCTTTGCGCACAGCTTTGAACTCATCGCGGCGGCATTCGGCGGCGTTGCGATTGACGCCGTCGCCGCGCCATTGCCCGAGGCGACGCTGCAGTTGTGCTTGCGCAGCGATGCCGTGCTCCTCGGTGCGGTCGGTGGACCGAAGTGGTCGGCCCCCGGGGCAAAAGTGCGGCCCGAACAGGGCTTGTTGCAGTTGCGGCGCGAACTGGGTGTCTACGCCAATCTGCGCCCCGTGCGCGTGCACCCGGCTCTTCTTGATGCATCGACCATCAAGCCTGAGGTGGTAGCCGGGGTTGACCTCATCTTCGTGCGCGAGCTGACCGGCGGAATTTATTTTGGCACCAAGGAGCGCACGGCGGATCGCGCCAGCGATCTTTGCACGTACAGCGCCGCCGAGATTGAACGGGTGACGCGCGTCGCTGCGCATCTGGCGCGCGGCCGGCGCGGGAAGCTCGTCTCCGTCGACAAGGCAAACGTGCTTGAGACCTCGAGGTTGTGGCGCGAGGTGTGCGCGCGCGTGATGGCGCGCGAGTTTCCGGATGTCGCGTTGGAACACATGCTGGTCGACGCCGCCGCGATGCATCTCATCCGGCGGCCGCGCGACTTCGACGTACTCGTCACGGAGAACATGTTCGGCGATATTCTGACGGACGAGGCGTCGATGCTGTGCGGCTCGCTTGGACTCTTGCCGTCCGCATCCCTGGGCGCTACGCGGCGCGGCTTATACGAACCCATTCACGGCTCGGCACCCGATATTGCCGGCCAGGGCATTGCCAATCCCTACGGGGCAATTTTGAGTGCAGCGCTCTTGCTGCGTCATTCACTTGAGCTCAATGCCGAAGCGGCAGCGCTCGAAAAGGCCGTCAGCCGCGCGCTTGCCGACGGCGTGCGCACCGCAGACATTGCCGCACCGGGGGGAAAAGGCTGCCGCACGCACGAGGCCGGCGCCGCGGTCATCGCACGCCTCGAAGGCTCTTAGCGTCCGGGCAGCTCCCGCCGCGAGGTTCAACGGCAGGCCTGCGCCGCGCGCTGCAGAGCCGCCGCGAGATCGCCCCTTAGATCCTCGAGCGCTTCGATGCCGATCGAGAGGCGCACAAGTCCGTCGGTAAGACCCGCATGCAGTCGTGCGCTCGCATCCATGGCCGCGTGCGTCATGGTGGCTGGATGCGCTACCAGACTTTCAACGCCGCCCAAGGACTCAGCTAGTGAGAAACACTTAAGTCCCGCAACGAAGGCGCGCACCGCATCATGGCCGCCGGCAAGCTCAATTGTGACCACCGCGCCCATGCCGCGCTGCTGGCGGCGCGCGAGCGCGTGACCGGGATGCGAGGCAAGGCCCGGGTAATAGACGCGAGTCACATTCGGTTGCAGTGCCAGCCACGGCGCCAAGGCCTGCGCATTTCTCTCGTGGTGCTCGAGGCGCGCGTGCAGGGTGCGTATGCCGCGCAGCGTCATAAAGCTGTCAAACGGAGCCCCGGTAACCCCCAGACAGTTGGCCCACCATGCCAATTGCTCGTGGTGCGCCAAGGTGCGCGCGACGACCGCGCCGCCCACGACGTCGCTGTGACCGTTCAAATATTTAGTGGTCGAGTGCACAACGAGATCCGCGCCGAGCGCGAACGGCTGCTGCCACACGGGTGACAGGAAGGTGTTGTCCACGACGACGAGTGCGCCGCTTTCGTGGCCGAGAGTTGCGAACCTTTGAATATCGGTGATGCGCAGCAGAGGATTGCTCGGCGTCTCGATCCACAAAAGCGCCGTGGGACGTGCGAGCGCTGCACGCACGGCAGGCTCGTCGCCAAAGTTCACGAACTCCACCTGCATCTCACCGCGGCGCTGCCAGGCATCAAACAGCCGGTAGGTTCCGCCGTAGCAATCGTGCGGCACGACGATGCGTGCGCCGACGGGCAATAAATGGCCAACGAGCGTGATCGCCGCCATGCCGGTGGCCGTCACCACCGCACCCGCGCCTTGTTCGAGCTCGGCGATCGCCTGCGCGAGCAGATCGCGCGTCGGATTGCCGGAGCGCGTGTAATCGTAGCCGCGCTTCTCGCCGAAGCCCCTGAAAGCAAAGGTCGACGTCAAATGGATGGGCGGCACGACGCAGCCGGTGGCGTCGTCACATTCCAGGCCTGCCCGCACCGCCTGCGTCTGCTGCTGCATCGGTGCACTCGCGTGCCGTGCCGTACTGTCGGGGGTCGTGTCGATCGAGGCGTTCATCAAATGCTCCGCATACGCAATTCGTCCGGCTCACCGGCACTCCTGCGGAGCACCCACATCGAGGATGCGGGCTGTGGCGTCCATCTTCCGTACGGTGGTAAAGCCACACGGCAGCTACGCACACGGCTCATCTGTTGATCCAAAGAGGATCGCAGGAGTTGGCACCTTTCCGAGCTGGTTAGGCTTCGCGGCGGTTGCCCCGGCGTCTAAGGGCCTTTCCCTCAGCCGGTCTCGATGAGTGGCACAAAGTTTAGGGTGACACCGCCGGAGCGTCAAGGCGGCTTCCATGACAGGCGCCGGCGCCTATGCTAATGTACTAACGCATTAGTACATCGGGGCGACTATGAAAAGACATCGAACCGTGAGCGCACGCCAGGAAGCCCTGAACGAGCGCGCGGTGTTTTCCGCTATGGCCGTGCTGCGCACGGCGGATGAGTGCCGGGCGTTTTTTCGCGATTTGTGCACCCCGGCCGAAATTCAGGCCATGGCGGATCGCTGGGCAGCGGTTGACGGTCTGCAGCGCGGCCTGCCCTATCGCGAGATTCATCGGCTGACCGGCGTTAGTGTCACGACGATAGGCCGCGTGGCGCGTTTCCTCGCAAGCGGCCACGGTGGTTACGCGCTCGCAGTACGGCGCCTTGAGGCGGGCGCGCGCGTCGAGCCCGCACGCCATGGATAACTCGCGCCTGAAGCTTGCCGTGCAGAAGTCCGGTCGGCTCACCGATCCATCGCTCGACCTGCTCGCCCGTTGCGGGCTCAAGCTCTCGCGCGGCAAGGATCAGCTCATGGTCTACGGCGAGAACATGCCCTTTGACGTGCTCTTCGTGCGCGACGATGACATTCCCGATCTCGTGCAGGAAGACGTCTGCGATCTGGGTCTTATCGGGCTTAACGTGCTCGAAGAGAAGCGCCTGCAGCTCAAAGCGCGCGGCGTTGCCGCGCGCTTTGAGGAGCTGTGCTCGCTCGACTTCGGGCGCTGCCGCCTTGCGCTCGCGGTGCCGGAGGGCGTCGCCTATGCCGGCGCGCAATGCCTTGCCGGCAAGCGCATCGCGACGACTTATCCGTATTTGCTAGCTGAGTATCTGCGCAAGCTGGAAGTGCGCGCCGACATCGTCACGCTTTCCGGGGCCGTGGAGATCGCGCCTCGCCTGGGGCGCGCGGATCTCATCTGCGATCTCGTATCCACAGGCTCGACGTTGCAGGCGAACCATCTGCGCGAGGTGGCAACCGTGCTCGAAAGCCACGCGGTCCTGATCCGCACGCCACTGCCGCTGGCTCTGCCTAAGGATGAGTGGGTGCAGCGATTGCTGATGCGCATCGACGGCGTGCAACAGGTGCGCGAGAGCAAGTACATCATGCTGCATGCGCCGCGCGCGGCGC
>DAITPA010000018.1:0-30580 GCA_036833805.1 Steroidobacteraceae bacterium
TCGCCAATGCGTCCGTCAGCGCGCCCAGGCCGCCCACGGGTTGCGCAATCCGGGCGCCGTCGCCCTGTGCCGCCAGACGATAAAGCAGTGTCAGCACCGTGCCGGGCGAACGCGGACCGAAACTCGTGCCCAGCACCGCATCGAAGCCGAGCGCACCCTTCAGGAGCGGCGTGTCGAAGTGCTCTTCCAAAAGGTCATAGACGTTCATGCCGATGATACGCAACAGCTCGCGCATATCGCGGCGGCCGAGGCGTCGTACGTGCCACGCCAAACGCAGCAGCGCCAAGCGCTCGGACCAGCGGTCCGTGCCCAAACGCGGGGGTACGTTTGCAATGACGGGCCGTAGCGCGCCGGCAAGTCGTTGCAGCCGAGTGACGTACTTTGGATAAGCCAACGCGTCCGCACTGGAGGCGCACGCGAGCGCGTGACTGGCATCAACACCGAGCGAAAGCGGTGCGCCGGCGGGCGACAGAGCGGTCGTCGGGATGGCGTCGTGAGCGAGCCGCAAACCCTGCGCATGCAGGGAAAGCTCCTGCATCATCGCGTGCGGCATCAGGTGCAGCAGATGGGCGCAAGAGGACACCTGATAACCCGGCGCGAATTCGCGCGTCACCGCGGCACCCCCGACCTGCTGCGCAGCCTCAAGCACCAGCACCCGCCGGCGGCTCCTCGCAAGGTAAGCCGCGCAGACAAGACCGTTGTGACCGCCGCCGATCACGATGCAGTCGTAGCGCTTGGGCGTTGGCCCTGCGATCGTCATGTCAATTCTCTTTACCGAGATCCCGCAAGACCGCGCGCGCCGCATTGGCGCCGGGAGCGCCCATCACCCCACCGCCCGGATGAGTGCTGGAACCGCACATATAGACACCGCGCACCGGCGAGCGGTATTGCGCATAACCCGGAATGGGTCGGTTGAAGAGCAGCTGATCAAGCGTCAGCTCGCCTTGGAAGATATTTCCCTCGGTGAGGCCTACTTCGTTCTCGATATCCCAAGGTGTGCGGATTTCGGCGTGCAGAATCAGATCTTTGAAGTTCGGGCTGTGCGCGCCGATCGTATCGATGACCGTGGCACCGAAGGCCTGGCGTTTCTCGGCACTCCAGTCGCCATCGGCGAGGCGATACGGACAGTACTGCACGAACACCGACATATAGTGTTTGCCGTGCGGCACCAATGTTGGATCAATCTGCGACGGGATCAGCATGTCGATGTAGGGCGCGCGCGACCAGCGGCCCTCCTTCCAGTCGTCGTAGGCGCGTTCCATCATCTCGATCGTGTCGGTCACGTGCAGGTCGCCGCGGATCGTCGGCGAGCCCGCCGGGATCGCTGGAAAGTCGGGCATGCCGTCGAGCGCAATATTGAGTTTGCCGGAGGAGCCGCGGATCTTGAAATTGCGCACCTGCTCGACAAATTCATCCGGCAGGTGCCGCGCCTGCATGGTCTCCAGAAACGTGCGCCGCACGTCGAGATTGGAAACGACGATCGCAGCGTGGATCTCTTCTCCGTCAGCGAGCGCAACGCCGACGGCGCGACCGCCGCGCACCAGGATTTCACGAACCGGGGCGGCGCTGCGCACCGTTCCGGCGCTTGCCTGCAGCGAGGCGGCAAGAGCTTTCGTGATCGCGCCCATGCCGCCGCGGGCAAAGCCCCAGGCGCCAACTGTGTTGTCGACTTCGCCCATGTAGTGGTGCAGCAATACATACGCGCTCCCCGGCGAGCGCGGACCGAGCGCAGTGCCTATGATTGAACTGCCGGCAAAATGCGCCTTGACGATTGCGCTTTCGAAGTACTCGTCGAGAAAATCCGCGGCGCTCATCGTCCAGAACCTGAGCGTATCGTACATGCGCTCTTCGCCTAAGCCGTGGAAGCGCTTGCCAAGATACAAAAGCTCGGCAATGTCGCGCGGCTTGAATGAGGTCGGATCGGGCGGTTCGCGCATCAAGAGCGGCTTGATGAAGCGACACTGGCGCATGACATCGTTCGCGTAGCGGTCGTAGGCTTCGGCATCGCGCGCCGAGTGACGTGCGATCTCACGGCGCAGCGCATCGTGATTATCGTATAGCGCCAGGTGCCCGCCATCGCGCATCATGGTGCAGCCGCCTTCGTAGGGAATGATCTGCAGACCGTGGCGCGGCAACTCGAGCGTACGGATGATCTCGGGCCGCAACAGGCTGCACACGTAGGAGCAGTTCGAGTAGGTGAAGTCCTGATAGAGCTTGCGGCTGACGGCCGCGCCCCCGACGTATGAATTGCGCTCCAGCACCAGAACGTCCAGACCCGCGCGCGCAAGGTAACAGCCGGCGACCAGGCCGTTATGGCCGGCGCCGACGATGATGACGTCGTGGCGGCGGCTTTTTTGTATGGATCCCACGCCGCGATAGGCCCGGACGGCGGTTTAGGCAGGCACTTTGTGAGTGGCACCACCCGCGGCGTGCAGGGTTGTGTCGACGGCCACTTCAAAGGCCGCCAGCGTCTCCTTAAGGCACGAATCATCGTGCGCGGCGGATACAAACCACGGCTCGCGCGAATCAGGCTCACAGAGGATGCACTCGTCGTGCAGAACCTTTGCAGTGGCGTCATAGAACGAATAGTCGCTGCCTTTCCAGTCGCGGTAGTTGCGCGGCGGCTCGTGCGCAAAATAAAGCCCGCTCATTGACGGATGGCCGACGAAACTATGGGCGATGCCGCGCGCGTTCAGCACCGTACGCATGCCGGCGCGCAAGCGTGTGCCGTAATCGGCGACCCGCTCGAGCGCGTCGGTTTCGGCGAGGATCTGCAAGGTCCTCTCGGCGGCGGCCAATGAAACCGAGTGTGCCGTATAGGTGCCGCCGTGGGCGACACCGCGGCCGATCTTGCGCATGATCGCTGCGCGCCCGGCAAGCACCGAGATCGGATAACCGTTTGCGACCGCCTTGGCAAAGGTGCAGAGGTCCGCGTGCACGCCGTACAGCTCCTGCACGCCGCCGCGCGCGACGCGAAATCCCGTCTTCACCTCGTCGATTAGCAATACGACGCCGTATTGGTCGCACAGCGCGCGGGCCGCGCGCAGATACTCGGGTTCCGCCGCGATTCCTAGGCAATTGCCCATAATGGGCTCAATCAACAGGCAGGCGATTCTTGCACCGCGGCGCTTGAACACATCCTCGAGCTGGTTGGCATCATTCGCCTGCACGAAGTGCGCGAAGCTGCGGGTACTGACCGGTATGCCTTCGCTGTAGGGCTGCACTTCGGGATCGCCGACTTCGCCCCACTTGTCCATCGGCGTGTACCACATTGCCGCGTCAAACAGACCGTGATAGCCGCCTTCGAGGATCACGTAATCGTCGCGGCCAGTATAGGCGCGTGCCAGCCGCAGCCCGGCCATGACCGCTTCGGTTCCTGAATTGGAGAAGCGCACGAGCTCCGCAGCCGGTACCATCTGCGAGATGCGCTCGGCGACGGCAAGCTCGCGCTCGGTGGCCAGCGCAAACACGCCGCCGACTGCTATGCCCTCGCGCGCCGCTTCGTCGACGCGCGGATCGGCATAACCCAGAATGGCCGGCCCGTAACCCATCCGATAATCGATGTAGACGTTATCGTCGAGATCGACGATGCGCGCACCGCGGCCGTACTTCACGTAGATCGTGCGGTCGTCTCCCCAATAGCGGAAGTTGGATGCGACGCCCAACGGCAAGCGCTTTACGGCGCGCTGGAAGTGTTCGTTGCTCTTCGTCATTATTCTGGGCATGGCTGGCCCTCGGTGCGCGGTTGGCTCGGCAGCGGCGGAACCGCACCACTAATGTAGCACTTTCGTCCAGATACTTATATAACCATACAGAAATTATTCTTTACAAAAAGCCTTGTAGAAAGCTTGTTTTAGCTTGCCCGTCTGCGGCTGCGAGCGTATATTGCATGACCGTACAAAACTGGCTGGAGCAATGACGGTGAACACCTCTCCCGCCGTGCACACAGATGCGGTAACCCCGGCGCGCGTCAAGCGTGCGATGCCCGCCTGGACGTACAACCACCCGCAGATGACGCGGCTCGAGCAGGAACGCATCCTGACCCCGAGCTGGCAGATCGTATGCCACATCAACTCGATACCCAAGTCCGGTGACTTCATAACGCTCGATGTTGGGCCTGAAAGCGTCGTCGCGGTACGCGGCCGTGAGGGGGAGATCCGCGCGTTTCACAATGTGTGCCGCCACCGCGGTGCGCGCATCCTCGAGGGTTGCGGCAACCGGCCGGGCACGATCACCTGTCCCTACCACGGCTGGTCTTATCGCTTGGACGGCGCACTCATGGGCGTGCCGGTGCGGGAGGGCTTCCCGGGACTCGAGCGCGCCGACTACGGCTTGCGCCCCGTGCGCATGGACATCCAGTTCGGCTTTGTGTTCGTGTGCTTGGGAGGAGATCCGCCGCCGCTGACGCAGATCTGGGGGCGCTTCGCCGAAGACTTCGCACCGTACCGCTTTGCAGACATGGTGCCGCTCGCGCCGCTGTATTACGAACAGTGGGATGTCGATTGGAAAGTTGCGATGGACAACTACCTTGAGTCCTACCATGTGCCGATCGGCCATCCGGGACTGTTCCGCTTTCTGACGCCCGACTACGATGATCAGGCTACTGTGCCGGGGGTTGCGCGCGGCACGAGCTGGCTGCGCGAGCAACCTTCGCCAAGATGGACCGAGCGGCTCTACCAGAAGCTCGTCGGCGGCGTGAGCGCGGATCTGCCAGAGGCTAACCGCCGCTGCTGGAGCTTCTACAGCATGCTGCCGAATCTTGGCATCGACATCTTTCCCGATCAGATGGATTTCTTCCAGGTGCTGCCGCGCGGTCCCGGCAAATGCACCATTCGTGGCGGCACATTTGGGCTTCCCGATGCGCGCCGAGAAATGCGTGTGGTGCGCTACCTGAATGCGCGCATCAACCGCCAGGTGCAACGCGAGGATGAATTTCTCTGCGCGCGCGTGCAGCGCGGCCTCGCCTCGAGCAGCTACCAGCCCGGGCCGCTATCAAAACTTGAAAGCTGCATGTTTGAATTTCACGAGTTGATCCGCGCGCGCATTCCTGAGGCCCGGCAGCTGAGCGCGCCGCGCGAATTCGCCTAACCCCGCCGCTCAGTCGAGATGGATCCAGGCGGACTTCGTCTGGGTATACGAGATGAGGCTCTCCAGGCACTTGTCGCGGCCCTGACCGGATTGCTTGTAGCCGCCGAACGGCTGTGTCATATCGCCGTGATCAAAACAATTGACCCAGATGACGCCCGCCTCAAGGTCGCGCACCGCCCGATGTGCCGTTCCCAGGTCGCGCGTCCAGATCGCGGCCGCAAGACCGTAGATTGAGTCGTTCGCAACCGCGAGTGCCTCGGCGATGCCGTTCACTTCGATCGCAGAGGCGACCGGCCCGAAGATCTCCTCACGCGCAATCGTCATATCGTTGGTGACGCCCGAAAAGAGTGTCGGATTGACAAACGAGCCGGGAAGATCGGGCGTACTGCCGCCAAACTCCAGCCGTGCACCTTCGCTCTTGCCGCGGCCGATGTAATCGAGCACGCGTGCGCGGTGCGCTGCGGTCACGAGCGGGCCTAAGTTGGTCGCCGGATCAAGCGGGTCGCCCGCGGTGTAGGCGTTGCGCCCCTGCGCAACGAAGCGCGCGATGAAGTCCTGCGCGATGGGCCGGTCGATCAGCAGGCGCGAGCCGGCATTACAGACTTCGCCCATATTTCCGTAGATGCCGTTGATCGCATAGGAGACGGCACGGTCGAGATCTTCAAGGTCGGCGAGAAAGATCTGCGGCGACTTACCGCCGCATTCAAGGGCAACGCGTTTCATGTTGGAGCGGCCGGCATACACCAGCATGAGCTTGCCGACTTCAGTGGAGCCGGTGAAGGCAATCTTGGCGACATCGTTATGCAGGGCGAGCGCCGCCCCCGCGGTCTCACCGAGCCCATTCACCACGTTGAACGCGCCGGCCGGACCGCCCGCTTCAATGAAGAGTTGCGCGAGCAGCAGCGCCGACAGCGGCGACTGCTCGGCAGGCTTCAGCACCACCGTGTTGCCGGCCGCGAGCGCGGGCGCCGTCTTCCAGGCCGCCATCAGGAGCGGATAGTTCCAGGGCACGATACAGCCGACGACGCCCAGGGGCTCCTTGAGGATGTAGTGAAAGGCATCCGCGGCCGTCGCCGTCACGGCGCCGTCGATCTTGTCGCACAGCTCTGCGAAGTAAGCGAAATTCTGCGCCGCCGCCGGAATATCGATGCCCAGCATGTCGCGGATGGGCTTGCCCATCGTGAGTGTGTCGAGTAACGCAAAGCGCTCGGCATTCGCCTCGATCAGCTGCGAGAAGCGCGACAGCACCCCCAGGCGCTCGCGCGGCGCCATGCGGCTCCAGAGGCGCGATGCAAAACAGCGCTTCGCCGAAGCGACCGCACGGTCAATATCCTCAGCCGTGCCGGCAGCGACCTCGCACAGCGCACTGCCCGTTGCAGGATTGGTCACCGTGAAGCGCCCGCCCGCCAGAGAATCGACGAACTGTCCGTCGATAAAGTGGCGCGTCTCGTACTTCAAGGTCGCCGCGCGCACATGCCAATCGGCGGTGCTCAAAGGCTGGCTGCTCATCGGAAAACTCCCATAAACTGGCTGGACAACGGGCGGTGGATTCGCGGCGCGGACAGGTTCGGGGGTTGCATTGCAGCTGGCGACGGCCGCGACCGACACGCGGCCAAACTGGCCTGGAAAAACCGACCGCAGGTAAGCGATGCAGCGGTGCTTCGCGGCCGCCCGATCAATGTGTGCCTCGGTCTGAAAGGCGATGCCCTGCCAGAGCATTTCAAGCACGCCAATGAGCCCGAGCGCGACCGCGTCCGGATCCAGGTGCGGCGCCTGCGCCTCGATGATCAGCCGCTCGACGAGCTCGCGCACGAGCGCGGCGAAGCTCTCATCCTTCTGACCGCAAATATCCAGGTATTCCTGCCGCGAATTCGCCTCGCCCCAGAAGGAATACCAGACCGAAACCTTACGTGGGCTTGCGACATCAGGATCAAGATACAGATCGACCAGCGTCTCCAGAGCCCGTACGGGTTTATCCCTAAGCAGCGCGACCGGCACCAGCACACGCTCCTCGAACTCGGTGGCGAGGAACTGCAGGGAGGCGACCAGCATCGCCGCTTTGGAATCGAAGTAGAACCTGACGATGCCCGGCGACATGCCCGCGATCGCGACGACTTTCTCGACCGTCGTGCGTGAGGGCCCATGGATGTGCAGTGCCGAGATGCAGGCATCGATCAGACGCTTCCTTTGGCGGACGCGTGAGGCGCGCTCGCGGGACGGCTGCGACGCGGCGCGGGGTTGAGGCTTGGCTGACATGCCCACAGCGTGCCGCAAAATTGCCTGAACGACCAGAAAAAACTTAAACAGTCGGCTAAATTTGCCCGCAGAATGCAGCACGCCACCGCGGGAGAGGGGAAATGAACGCCGGCACCGATGCGCTCGAGCCGCGCCGCCGACGTTCTTTCGGCGATTTCATGGAACGCCAGGGTCACTGGCTCATCATCGCCCCACCGCTCATTTTTCTGATCGTCTTCTTCCTCATCCCCTTCGCCTTCGCGCTCAAGATCAGCTTCGCTGAGACCGCGATCCACGTACCCCCCTATACCGACGTGTTCTCTGTGTCCCCCGACAAGCACATCAACGTGTCGTTGAGTCTCGCCAACTACAAGTACCTGTTGACCGACGAGGTGTACGCGGTCTCGTACATGTATTCGCTGCGCACGGCGTTCTTCTCGACGCTCATTTGTCTGCTCCTCGGCTATCCGATGGCGTATGCCATGTCGCGCTCTTCGAAGGCCACGCAGAACATCCTGCTGCTCATCATTATCCTGCCGTTCTGGACGTCATTCCTTTTGCGGGTGTACGCCTTGGAAGGCATCATTCGCGAAAACGGGCTCCTCAACACCGCGCTGCTGCGCTTCGGGCTCATCGATCATCCACTGAAGATCATGCATACGACCGTCGCCGTCTACTTGGGCATCATCTATTCCTATCTGCCGTTCATGGTGCTGCCGCTGTTCGCGACCCTGGAGAAGCTCGACCACACCTTGCTCGAGGCGGCTGCCGATCTTGGTAACCCTCCGTGGCGCGCCTTTCTCGATATCACCTTGCCGCTGTCGATGCCGGGCGTGATCGCAGGCTCGATGCTGGTGTTCATTCCGGCCATCGGAGAATTCGTGATTCCGTCCCTCTTGGGGGGACCGGACAATCTCATGATCGGCCGCGTATTGTGGGATGAGTTCTTCAATAATCGCGACTGGCCGGTCGCCTCCGCGGTCGCGATCGCGTTTCTGGTGCTGCTCGCGGGCCCGATCGCGCTCTACCAGCACTACCACGTCAAGGATATGGAATCGTAGCGGTGTCCGAGCGCTTCTCACCGGTGCTGTTCTCGATCCTGTGCTTTGGCATCGCCGTCCTTTACATCCCGATCCTGGTGCTGATCGGCTATTCCTTTAACGCCTCGGCGCTCGTGAATGTCTGGGGCGGATTCTCAACGACCTGGTATTGGGAACTCGTGCACAACCGCCAGATCCTAAATGCTGCCGCGCTGTCGCTCGAGATCGGCATTGTGGCGTCAACCGGTGCGGTGATCCTGGGCACGCTGGCTGCCATTTCTCTGACTCGCTATCGCACATTTCGCGGCCGACTGCTGTTGACGGGGATGGTGAATGCGCCGCTCGTCATGCCCGAGGTCATTACCGGCATCACGCAACTGCTGCTCTTTGTCGCGATGCTGCAGTCCTTCGGCTGGCCGCACCGCGGCTTCACGACCATAATTATTGCGCACATCGGCTTTTGTACCGCCTATGTGACGATCACGGTGCAGTCACGCTTGCAGAGCGCCGATCGTTCGCTCGAAGAGGCCGCGATGGATTTGGGGTCGGGCCCGGTGCGCGCCTTCATCGACACCACCCTGCCGATAATATCGCCGGCGCTCGCGGCTGGGTGGCTGTTGAGCTTCACCCTGTCGCTCGATGATCTCGTGATTTCGAGTTTCGTGTCCGGCCCGGGCGCAAGCACCCTGCCGATGGTGATCTACTCGAAGGTCAAGCTCGGCTTGAGTCCCGATGTGAATGCGCTCGCGAGCATCATCATCGTGGTGGTTGGCGGCTGTGTGATCCTCGCCGGCTATGTCATGCGCCGCGCCGAGCGCCAGCGTCTGCTTGAGATTCAAATGGCCGATCGCTGACGCACGCAGCGACGCTAGGGCAACGCAACGTAGCGCGGATCGTGCGGCGCACGCCCGAAAATGCGGTGTATCACCGCTTCAAAAGCCTCGAGCGGCTGGCTCGGATAACTGGGATCAAACGACGCCTGGTCCCAGCGCTCGCAAAAGCTCGCGCAGGCATTGAACCAAGGGTGCTCACGCAAGCGCTCGCGCGCGTTACGATCGCCGCCCATGTGATGCGCGTAGTAATAGGTTTGAAATAGGCCGTGCTGTTCGACGATCCATGTGACCTCGGCACGCACATAAGGCCGGATGACGCCCGCGGCGACCTCGGCATGGTTATAGGGCGCAAGCTCATCACCGATATCGTGCACCAACGCTGCGGCGAGCATTTCCTCATCGGCGCCGTCATTGCGCGCACGCGTCGCGGTCTGCAGGCAATGCTCGAGACGGCTTACCCGGTAGCCCTCGAGCGAGTGGCCGAGCTTGCGCAGCGCGCCGAGCACGCGCTCCGGCAGGGTACGCGCGTAATCGCGCTCCGAGCGGTCAAGCAACAGATAATCCTCGCGCGTGCCGTCCGCCATGCGGTTGAAGCTCACGACCTTTGTCACGCGGCTCTCCTCTTGCGCAGCATGCGGTACAGATTTCGCGGACCGTCGATGTCAAGGTAGCAGCGCTGCAGATAACGCAGACCCGCGGCGGGGCGGATTGCCGGTGCAGACACCGCCACCAGTGCAGGCTCGAGGTCGAGATCCGACGGAGCATAAAGCCGCCGGCGCGTACTGCGATTGATGCGCGCCGCATCTTGGCACTGCTCCCGCAACCACAGCGGATGAATGGCGAATGCCGATCCGTCACTCCTCGTGCGCGACAGCTCGTTGCGCGAAGTCATGCACAGCCTCAAGCGCGGTACTCCATTATTCGGCGGTCTTGATGCGCGTCCAGGTGCGCGTGCGGATGCGTTCGGTCGCGGCGCTCACCTCAGTCGTGCGATACAGCCTTGCCTCGATAGCGGCTGTCGGATAGATCGTCGGGTCGCTCAAGATCCGCGGATCAACAAGCGCATTCGCGGCAAGATTGTCGTTACCGTAATGCAGCTCGTTCGTGATATCAGCGATTACGCGGGGCTCAAGTATAAAATTCAGAAACTGATAGGCAGCGTCAAGATGCGGCGCGCCGACCGGAATCAGAAGCGCATCATAGGCCACGTTCGCTCCCTCCTTCGGCACCGTGAAAGCAAGGTTCACCACCACGCCGGCTGCCTTGGCGCGAGCGCGCGCGGTTGCATAATCAGCGGAAAATGACATTGCAATGCAGACTTCCTCGTTGGCTAGGCCGTTCATATATTCGGACGAGTCGAATGCGCGGATGTACGGCCGCACAGCCAGAATCAGCCGCTCGGCAGCTTTGAAGTCTTCGGGCTTGGTCGAATTCGGATTAATGTGCAGATAATTGAGAGCGAGCTGCAGCACATCCTCGGCCGAGTCGAGGAAGCTTACGCCGCAGTCGGCGAACTTGGAGATGATCTCAGGCTTGAACAGCATGTCGAGACTATCGAGCGGCGCGTTCGGCATGCGCGCTTTGATCATGTCGATATTGTAAGCAAAGCCGTTGATCGAATGCATATACGGCACGGCGTGCATGTTGCCCGGATCGTAAGCCGACTCCAGCGCGAGGATGTGGGGATCGAGATTCTTCCAGTTCGGAAGCCTGCGCTTGTCGAGCGTCATGTAGACGCCAGCCTTGATCTGCCGACTGAAAAAGTTCGCTGCAGTCGTCACGACATCGTAGTCCGAACCGCCCGCCATCACCTTGGCCTCGAGCATCGTGTCGGCATCGAACGTGTCGTAAATTACCTTGACGCCGGTCGCCTGCTCGAACTCGGCGATCGTGTTCTTGCCGATGTAGTCCGCCCAGTTGTAGATGTTGAGCTGCTTGTCAGAAGCGCGTGCGGCATGCGGCACGAGCGCGACCAGCAGCCATATGAAGATCGCAGCAAGCAGTGAACGTTTCATGGAATCCTTCGCGTTAAGGTCCGCTTGGACGGATGAAGGGCCACGGCGACGTATCGCTGCCCGGCTCGCTTGGCACCTCGATGACGACGGGTGCGTCAAGGATAAGTGCTTGTTCGAGTCTAAGCTTAAGCTCTGCCGGGCTGCCTGCCCTGAAGCCAATGGCGCCAAAACTCTCGGCGAGCCGTACAAAGTCAGGGTTCACAAGCGCCTCGCCGATGAGGTGTCCGGCGAATGAAGTCTGTTGGTCGCGCAGCACATTGCCGAAGCAGCGATTGTTGAACACGATGGTGATGAGGTTGATCCTATTCTGCACGGCGGTTGCAAGCTCGGCGACTCCGAACATGAAGCCGCCATCGCCGTTGATTGAGATCACGACATTGTCCGGATTTGCAACCTTTACGCCGAGGGCCGTCATGAATCCAAAGCCCAAATTCTCCTGATAGCCGCCGGTCACATAGGTGCGCGGCTCGTACACCGGAAACCCGAAGCGCGCAGTGAACCCCACCTGGCAGATCTCTTCGACCAGAAAGCCGTCGCGCGGCAACAGCGCGCGGATCACATCGAGATAGCCAAGCTGCGGTTGTACCACTTCGATCTCGCGACGCGACTCGGCTTTGATAAGCTCGAACTGCGCTTCGCGTGATGCGCGTTGCACCTTAGCCGCTTGCAGCGCCTCGACAATGGCGCGCACGCCGAGCTTGGCGTCCGTGAGCAGCGCAACATCGGCTTTGCGGCGTGCAAATTCGCGCGGATCGATATCGATGCGCACGATCTTGATGCCGGGCGGAAACGTTCGCCAGCGCAGGTATGCCAACTCCATGCGCGTACCGATCGCGATGACGACATCGCTCTTCATCCAGAGCTTGTAGGCGGCGGCAAATCCAAAGCCGTACGGCAGATCCTCGCCCACCACCCCACGGCCGCTGCGATGCGCGGTGACCGGCGCCTGGATCAAGCGCGCGAGCGCGAGAATCTCCGGTCCGGCGGCGAGTGCGCCTGCGCCTAAAATGATCATCGGGTTGCGCGCTGCCGCAATGATTTTGGCGGCCGCGGCAACGGCAGTCGGATCAGGCGGCGGCGGCGCCGGGGCACGCGCCGGCACGTCAAAATCAACGAGCGCCTGCACGCTGAAGATATCCCAGGGACACGCGAGCGCCACCGGCCGAGTGCGGCCGCTTGTCAACTGTTCGATCGCGGTTGCGAACAGCCGCGGCACGTCCGTCGGGTGATCGATGCGTTCAGCCCATTTCGTCAGTCCGCGCAGCAGCGCGAGCTGATCGGGCAGCTCATGCAAAATGCCGTGGCCGCGGCCGATGCTCGCGGCCAGAATCTCGCCCGTCAGGCACAGCACCGGCGCATTGGCCGAATACGCCGTACAGAGCGCGGCGGCAGTGTTAAGCACACCGGGCCCCGGAACACAGGTATAGGCGCCGATCTTGCCGGTCGACTTCGCGTAGCCAAAGGCCATGTAGGCCGCACCCTGCTCATGCCGCGAGCCGATGAACCTGATTTCGTCGCGGCGTTCGTACAATGCGTCAAACAGGTGATAGGTGTGAACCCCCGGGATACCGAATATGGTGTCGACGCCGTTGCGAATGAGACATTCGACGATGGCTTGACCGGCGGTAACGACGTTCTGCATCGGTGAAATTGCGTGCAAAGCCAACGCCGATCATACGCTAGCTTCGCGTCGCCCGACCCTTAATGCGACCGGCGCTGCGGCCAGCGCGGCGCTGTCAATCCGCGACGGCGCGTGCCTCGACTCACGGATGCTCAACTTCGGCAGCGCCGCACGTCAAGCTTTAGCGGCTACAAGCGAATTGCTTATGCCGGCTACGCGACTGAACGGTGCGGCGCGTCCTACGGTGCGCTAAAGACATCGGCTCCAAACGGCCGCAGCTTCTTTTCAGCCGCAAACCCGAGCGGATCGACGCTGAAGAAGCCCGCGACTGAACGCAACAGCGAGTAGTGATTGTAAGACGCTCGTGAGGTCGTGCCCGGCTTGATAAACGGGGAAATCAGCACCGCGCCGATCCTGCCGCCCCCGGGTCCTTGCATTCCGGGCGGCTTGTTAGCGCCAGACAGACCTCGTTCGCCGCAGCATGCAGCCGAACCGTCGGGACCGCGGCCGTCTGATTCGTCAAATGTGATGATCAAAAGCCCGTCTTTCTTAAAGGCCGCCGAGCCGGTAATGAGCGGCACCCACTTCTGCAAAAAGGCGTCGACCGAGACGAGCCCGCCAGGTTGATGGTCAATGCACGGTGCATCATGTCCATCGTTGCAAAGATTCGGCGTGATAAATGCATAATTTGGCGCGCTCGCTGCGCCGCTGAGATCCTTTGACAATTGATACAGATTGACAATGTGCGAATCGCAGCGCGCCTGATCGTCGATGATGGTATGGAAATAAACGAACGGATTGTGCTTGACGGCATACTGATCCTCGGCGGTCGCGTGCAGCAGATTTTCCGTACTATTGACCGCGGAATGTGCGCAGGTCGCGCTTTCCCGGGATGGATCCTTGCCCATGTCCTCCATGTATGCCTTCCAGGTAAAGCCTGCGCTCTCGAGCTCATCGGCAAGCGTCTTAACCATCTGCGGATACACGCAGCCCACTCCAAGCGCCTGGCCGTGCGCATCCAAAGCCGGCGAACTCAGTTGAAATTCGCTGTAGATCGGACAATCGCCCTGGGTTGACTCATTTGGCGCCTGACCGCTGATCAAGGCGATGTAATTGTCGAGGCTCCAGTGTCCGATGCCGTAATAATTCGGCAGCAGCACACCCTGCTTCGTAAGGTTTTGCGCCAGATACGGAGCCTGAGAGTCGCGCCCAAACGTCACATTGTAAGTCTGATTTTCGAGCACGATTAGGAACACGTGCCGCACTGGCGGCATGGCCGCGTCAGCCAGCCGCGGCAATAAGACACAGCAGAGGGCTGCTGCCAACGCTGTAAGGCTCCAAAGCGCGCGAGGTTTTCCTGTTCGATGCATGGCACCGTCCAATCAGTATGTGGCGGCCATCTTAAATCATTGAAACTTGGTTCGCGCCGCGGCCTGCGTCGCGCGTCATTACTGTAGCGCCACGTTACGCAAAGCGCTGCCGGGCGATGATATCGTAACGTCGTTCTTTGGCGATCAATGTGCGCTGCGCCGCGCGCTCTGCGCCGGGCGCGATCGCGCATTGCGCCCTTTGCTGAACTCCTCAATCATCTTGCGATTAAAGGCCGCAATGTCATCGGGCTTACGGCTTGAGGCAACCCCGTCGTCCACCAGCAGCTCGCGCTCGACCCACTCCACGCCCGCGTTCTTAAGGTCGGGTTTGAGCGATGCCTACGACGTGATGCTCCGCCCACGCACAACATCGGCCTCAACCAACGGCCACGGCCGATGACAGATCAGGGCAACCGGCTTTCCGGAATCAAAAAAAACGCGCGCACAAATGCCAGCGCCTACGGCAGTTGGCGCAATGGGTCGGGGTTGGCGACGCCACCAGGAAGGAGCAGACCGTCAAAGGATGCTGCATCGGCTTCTTCGAGCGGCACATCCCCAGAAAATTTATCTGCCTTATCGAAGTGCGCGCAGGCCTGCACCTGCCCTTTGGCCGGCGAGACGATGAGGGTCGCGGCGCCGGCTTCATTAAGCACTTTCCTGGGCGCGGCCAATTGCACCTGCGCAAATCCATCCGCAAGCAAGATGGCGGCTATCATTCCGTTAAGCATGCTCGTCGCCGCGGAACCGATTGTCTGATGCTAGAAGTCAGCATTTAGCGTGCCGACAAAAGGTCTGCAAGGGCCGACCTGCACGTGGCGGCCCCCTGCTACAGAGCCGATCCTCGCATAGACCTTAGTGTTCACTTCTTATTATTCGGATCGCGCAGCCTCTGCGTGAACCACCATTGGTGCTGTTCCAGATCACGCGCGCCGTAGCTGCGATCCGCCCAGTGCTCTTCGCCGTAGTCGTGTACGCACGGCTCGTGATCGATGCCGGCGCCTGCTGCGCGCGCGCGCAGTGCAAGTCCACGTCATCAACATAGACCATGACGGCCTGAGTGTTGGCGCCACCCAGAGACTGCGGACTGCGCGTGATGCGACCGTGATCCGCGGCCTTACCCGCCTGTCCAACCATGATCACACCCTCGCCATACAGCAGCTCGGAGTGCTGTACGCGGCCTGCTTCCGTCAGAACCTTCAGACGCACTTCGAACCCGAATGCACGGCACAGCCAGTCGATGGCCCGCAACGCATCGTCATAAAAAATTGCAACGGCTATTCGCGGCCATCCCGCCGGTGTGTTTTTCATGGTGCCCCGCTCCGGTAAAAAAGCACTGTAGCCGAGCCCGGGGTAGCGGTCATCAAGCCCGCAGTGCCCGAAAAGCGTGCACGGCGATAGAACCCATAAGCGCCGCGTGAGCTTTGTCAGCGCGAACGGCGTTCGCGCGTTCTTTTCTTTAGCGGCTGAAGAAAATGTGGAGATCGACGATGCATGTCCTTTCTAAGCTTCTGATTGCAAGCGGATTTTTATTGCTGGCCGGATGCGTGATAGCGCCGGTGGGCGCTCCTGCGGGCGTATACGTTGGGCCTGCGGCGGTGGGAGCGTACGTGGCCGTCAGGCCGTACCACTACGGCTATGGTCCGCGCTTCTACTACGGTCGTCGCTGGTAGGCCGAGAAGCGCACGGCAACTTCCGCGTTGGCGCGGCACGCCCGCACGCACCTGCTGAAACGCGGACGTCTGTGCGCCGTTGTTGTATCGAGCAGCGCGTACCGTGGCCCGCTGCGCCGCCACTGCCCGCCCTCTACTGTCCGGGAAGCTCACGAAGTCCCGGCAGGTCGAGCGGATGTCTCCGCGCGTTGCCACTGGACCTCAAACTCGTCTAGCAGTTGAATGCACGAGTCGAGCAGCAATCCGAGGCGGCTATGTCGAGATCCATGCAACGCGTGCTCATCGCGCTCGCTGCGGTCCTTGCGGTGATCGCCGCAGGAGCAATCCTCGGGCGACATCTGCTTGGGGCGAATGTCCAAGCGCGCTTGGAGGCCGATGCGTCCGCGGCGTTAGGAATGAACGTCAAGATCAGCGGACCTGTGGCGTTGCGCTTCTTTCCAGGGTTGCACGTGACCCTCAAGGATGTGCACATTCGGAATCACCTCGCCGAAGTGGCCTCCATCGGGGAGGTCAAGCTTGGTATTGAGCTGCGCTCCCTGTTACGCCGCGACCTGAAGTTCCAAGAAGTCCGGTTCAAGGATGCGAGGCTCGCCATTGAGCGTGACCACAGCGGCCAGTTAAACATCAATCGACCGCCGCAGTCCGATTCAAACTCGCCCGCCACCGACATCGCAACCGTAACATTTGCTCAATCGAGTTTGTCTTTCTCGGACGCGCAATCCGGCAAAGACTTCAGGGCCGAGAACTGCAGCCTGAACCTTAAAGACCTGCGACTCACGACCGCTGCTGACATGATGAAAACGCTGTCCTTCACCGGGAATCTTGCTTGCGAACGGCTCCGCACCAAGAGCCTCGTCGCATCCAACGTCGCGGCCGCGGTGCACGGCAGCGACGGGGCATTCAAGCTCGACCCCATTACGTTCAAGATCTTTGGCGGACAGGGAGAGGCAACCGTCGCGGCAGATTTTACCGCTCCCGAGTCTGTCTACCGCATCCACTCAGCGGTATTGAAGCTGCAGATCGCGGATTTCTCGAAGACCGAGTTGCCCCAGAAGCTCGGCGACGGAACCCTCGACTTTGCCACCAACCTCACGATGCACGGCACGATAAAAAGCGGAGTGATACGCACTGCGTCAGGCGAGGCCTCGCTTCACGGTGACAACCTCGCGCTCGACATCGGCGATCTCGACAAGGAGTTCTCGCGCTACGAGTCGACTCAGAACTTTAATCTCGTCGATGTCGGCGCGTTTTTCCTGGCGGGTCCGCTCGGAATTGCGCTCACCAAGGGCTACGACTTTGCGCGCGTCTTAAAGAAATCGGAGGGTCGCACGACCATCCGCACGCTGCTCTCGAAGTGGAAGGTGGAGCATGGCGTGGCCCTGGCGCAGGATGTGGCCCTTACGACCACGGAGAACCGGGTCGCCATGAAAGGCGGACTCGATTTCGTCAATGATAGTTACGATGACGTGACCGTGGCGCTGGTCGACCCCAAGGGCTGCGTGCGCGTGGAGCAGAAGATTCACGGCCCTTTTCGCAAACCCGAAGTGGACAAACCGAACGTCGTAACCGCCATCACCGGGCCCGTGCGCAAGCTCATCAACAAGGGCCGCAGTCTCTTAGGTGCGAAGTGCAGCGTTTTTTATTCCGGCGCTGTTCCGCCGCCTAGATGATGCCGCACGCGAACCGCAGCGCGGCGTCTACTGCTTGTACTTTGTCTTGGCGCGCCTAATGCAGTTGTCTCGGGCGATGCCTGACAGGGCATCGCACTTTGCTCTGGCGACGTTGTAGCCTGCGTTCGTGGACTCGACACGCTCATCGCCGCGCACACCGGCGCTGATCTGTCGGTCCTGACCCTCGCGCAGGCAGGCTTCGCGCGCATCGCCCGACTTGCTGGCGCAAAGTTCTGCCTGTAGCTTGTCATTCGGATTGGGTTCTGTGATTGGCGCCTGCGACTGTGCTTGGCCCACCAGCGGGGCGCACGACAGCGCGAGCCACGCGGCGCAGAGCAGCAGATATTTGCTTGGATAAGACATGGCGTTCTCCGGTCTGGCGACAATCTAATAACGCGCGAGCAGGGTCTCCAGGTCCGCGCGTGATGCTGCCATCGCTTTATACAGCGGAATATGTCGGGTCGTGGTGCTGCCGTTCACAATGACGGCGAAGGCGATCCAGCCGCCGCTCTTCTTACGCAAGTAGCCGGCGATTCCGCACACCGAGTGCGGCTCATCCATGGTACCAGTCTTGAGTGCGACGCGATCGAGCCACGCCTCGCCGCCCTGGCGCAGAAAACCAAACGGCGCCTGCCGCGGCACCGTGAGAGCGCCGTAGAACGCCGGGAAATAGCGGCTGTCGTGATACTGGTAGGCAAGCAAGGCCACCAGATCGCGCGCCGAGAGCTCGTTTTCCGGTGTCAGGCCGCTGCCGCTGAGCAGGAGCGGCGCGGACACGCGCGCGCGGCTTTGTGCGCGCAGGGCGCGCGCCACGAATTCCGAGAGCCCCTTCGCTGCGTCCGCCAATCCAGCCGGAGCCTGACCCGTCATGTCGGCGGCAAGATCGAACGTCAGAACGTCCGCAATGTAGTTATTGGAGAAGCGCAGCATGCGCCCCAATTGCTCACGCAGCGTGAAGCCTTCGGTCTGCCCCAATGCAAACGCGCCACTTGGCAGCGCGCCCTTTGTGATGAGCACATCTCCGGGCACATGCAGACCAAGCTCGCGCAAGCTTTCGCGCAGCAACAGACCGACGCCCAGGGCGGGATTTGACATCGCCCGGTAGACGCGCTCGCGCGTACCGAACGGCATTTGCCCGCCGACCCGGAGCGCATCAACACCGCCGCTCGTGATGCGTTCAACCCAAAAAGTCTTCTTCGATTGCGCCGCGCTGACAGTAATGTTTCCTTCCACGGCAATCGGCAGGTGGGTAACGCCGCAGCCGCGCACCAGCGCAGGAGCGCCCACGGAGTTCGACTGCACGCTGACACACCAATTGCCGTAGTCGACTCCGACCGCCGACAGCGGTGCATTGAATGCCGTATCGCTGCGCACGAGCGCGCCGCAGCGGTCGTGCGTCTCGCATCCGACGTCGGCAAAAGGCGCAAGATTCACCAGCACCCGGCCATGCACGGAAGCCACCCCCGCCCCCGCCGCCTGCACGGCAAGCGCGAGCAACGCGTGGTATTCGAGCGTTGGATCTCCGGCGCCCTCTAAAATAATGTCTCCGCTAAGCTCGCCCGCGCGCAGCGTGCCGCTGCCCAAGAGCCGCGTTTCAAAGGCCTTATCCGCCGCCCAGCGATTAAGCGTTGCGGCCGCGACCGCAAGTTTCGTCAGTGAAGCGGGCGTCAAGCGCCGCTCGGCATCGAGCTGCTGGATGACCGCGCCGTTATCAAGGTCGAGAGCCGCGGCGCTGACCAGCGCGCCGCTGCGCGTCAGGGCCTCAAGAGCGCGCCAATCCGCGCGCGCGGGCAACGTGAGGAGAAAGCTTGCGCAGCCCGTTGCGATAGCGGCGCGAAGAGTGCGGCTGCGGCATCGAGCGCGCGGTGCAGACCTATATTCGGCGGTCGGCAATCAGCGCCCTTTATGCTTGCGGCTGCGGCGCGCGGCCGCCCGCGCGCGCCGCCCAGCACCACAGCAGTCCCGCGGCGAGAACGGCTACCGGCACGACCATGACGGCCTGCTGCAGCGATGCCGCATCGGAGAGCGCGCCGATCAGAGGCGGCGACAGCACGTCGCCCAGTATATGGATCGTGAAAATGCTCACGGCGATTGCCGTAGCGCGCTCTGCGGGGGATGCGAGATTAATGATCGCCGCGTTCACCGGGCCGGTCGACACAAACAAGAACAGCTGCGCCGCCACCATCGCGGCCAAGTACAGGGTCGATGATCCGGTTGCAAGCGCTGCCCAGGCAAAGGGCGCCGCGATCAGTGTCGCAACAGCGGAGACCCAGAGAAATGCCTGCCGAGAGTATTTGCTGAAGAAATCCCCGAGCCATCCGCCGACAAACGTGCCGATGAAGCCCGTGATGACCACGATTTCACCGAAGCTGACGGTTGCTTCCTGGCGCGACATGCCCCGAACGCGTTCGAGAAATGCCGGCATCCAAAAGCCAAGGCCGCCGACCGCAAACGTGTACGCCGCATAGCCCAACACGGTGAGGACGTAGGGCGAATTCCTCGCGAGACGCGCGTAAGTCGCCTGCAAATCGGTGCGCGTGTCTTGATGCGCCGAGGGTCGCGGCGCCTTACCCGCATCCTCGCCACCGCGCGGCGGGTCGCGCATCATGACGGTCAATGCCGCAAGCGCAAGGCCCGGAACGCCTGCTACAAAAAATGCCATGCGCCAGCCAAAGTGAGCATCGACCAAGCCGCCGACGATAAACCCGAGCGCCGAGCCTACGGGGATGGCGCAGAAGAACACCGCCATGACGCGCCCGCGACGACTTTCCGGAAAGAAGTCGGCGAGCAGAGAAGGTGCGATGGTGCCGTAGGCCGCCTCGCCGATGCCAACCGCAGCGCGCGCCGCCAGCAGCGTTGCGTAACTTGTCGCAAGCCCCGACAAGGCGGTGGCCAAACTCCAACAGGCGACACCGAACGCGATCAAGCGCGGACGCGCGCGGCGATCCCCGAGCGCACCGAAAACGGGTGCGGCCAGCATATAGACGAGCAAAAATCCCGTCGCCAAAGTTCCGAGCTTGAAGTCCGAGAGCGCAAGGGATGAATGCTTCAGGCTCTCGGCCAACGCCGAAACAATGAAACGGTCGAGGTAGTTGAGAAGATTGATGAACGTCAGGATCGCCAGCGCGCCGACGGCGGATGTGATGAGCGCTGGGCGCGGCGGCGGTACATTCATACGCAGCCAGCTTATCAGTCTTCACGGCCGATGCTTAAGCGCGCGCTGCGCGCCGGTATTCTCAAGAGATTTTAAACGCCCGCAATGCGACAATGAATCACAGCGCGCTCACGCGACCGACCTTGCGAGGCCTGCATGAAAGCTTCCCTGGCTGAGATTCTCTCCCGCATCCCCGGTGCGCCGTCGAAGCAGTGGCCGCACGGCGAGCGCTACGCAGAGGCGCTCGCGCACGGCTCGATGACGCTGGGACTTTATGCGCCGGTGCGTGCGGACCCGCAGACACCGCACCCGCAGGATGAGGTCTACATCATTCGAACCGGCCGCGCCGAATTCTCGCTCGCCGGCGAAATTCAGTCCTGTGCGGTGGGCGATGTGCTGTTCGTCGCGGCGGGTGTTGAGCACCGCTTTTTGAACTTGGCGGATGACTTCTCCACCTGGGTGCCAGAGACGCGACCAATAAAATCAATGAGATTCGCGGCATAGTTTCCGTGATTTCTCGAGAGGAATCAGGGCACGGCGCGCTTTGAAGCCAGGCGTCCGAAGCGGCGAGGGCCTTATGACCCGCGCCGCTTGGGCGGTAGCGATTGTGCTAATTATTGAATCGAAGCGACGAGCGTCAGCCTTCGAGCGTCTTCTTCAGGTTGTCGAGGCCGCCGCGATAAACGCCCGTGATGAACTTGATCACGCCGGCGTCGCTCTCCGCATCAGGGGGGCTGTCGGCGGTGTTCTTGCGCTTGAACCATCCGGTCCACGTCACGACGGACCCGCCATCCTTGCCTGCCTTAACGGCTACCGTCGACTTATAGTTATGAATCGGCAACGCTGACTCGTCAGTGATCGAGTATTTGAAGGAATGAGCCTTCCCACTGTAAGCGAGCAGTTCCTCCGTAAACGTTGGGCCACCTTTGACTGTGAGCGAACGCACGGCGCCCACCTTGTTATTGGTGCCTTTGACGATCTCGTCTTTGGCAAAGCCCGGATGCCATTTGTCCAGACTGTCGAAGTCCTTGATGGTCGCCCAGACCTTCGCCACAGGCGCCTTGATCTCGACTGTTTCCACGACCTTCAGAGCCTTCGGCGCGGCGGCCAGCACGGCCCACGGAGCAGCCAAAGCAACAAGTGCCAGCACGGCAATACTTCTTTTCATGTGATCCCCCACCTTTGCGAAATGCGCGCGACGATTTGCATGATCCGTATAAGGCACTGCACCCGGCGTTGCGCGCTGCACGCCTGGACGTCCACTATATACCGCGCTCTGATTGAGCGCACTGGAACGTGGCTCCTGGCGCGGCCCTATACTTGACCCGACAGTTCAACACCGTGGAGAAAACCGTGACCGCACGCCCACCCCTGCCGCCATTCACCCTCGAGGGGGCAGTGCAAAAAGTTCGCCTCGCCGAAGATGCCTGGAACAGCCGCGATCCAGGGCGCGTGTCGCTCGCCTATACCGAGGACAGCCGCTGGCGCAATCGCTCGGAGTTCTTCGCCGGACGGCCTGCGATTGTCGAATTCTTGCAGCGTAAATGGGCGCAGGAACTGGACTACCGGCTTATTAAGGAGCTCTGGGCGTTTCATGACAACCGTATCGCCGTGCGCTTCTGCTATGAATGCCATGATGCGACCGGGCAATGGTACCGCGCCCACGGCAACGAGCAGTGGGAGTTCAGCCCAGAGGGTCTCATGCGCCGCCGCGAAGCCAGCATCAACGACGTGCGCATCGCTGTCGGAGACAGAAAGTTTTCCTGGCCGCTGGGCGCGCGGCCGAGCAGTCACCCGGGCCTCTCGGAGCTTGATTTATAGAGGCCGAGGTTTCGTCTATAAGCGGGGACGCCGCTGCAACGCGTCCTGCATGAGCGTCGCCACGCAGCGAGCGTCGTCGCTGCCAGATGCCGCGAGCGCATTCACTGCGCCCTCGACGTTCGCCGCGGAATGGTTTTGATTCAGCTTGAATTTGAGTTGAATGTCATCGACCAAAAGCTCAAAACCGACGATGCCACGCAGGCGCTGCTCGTTGTCCGCAGATTCGGCCATGCGCCAGGGCTTCTCGGCTCCGGCTTCATAATAGGCCGCGAGCGCCGCGACCACTTTCGCAAGCGCCGCCGGCTCATGCACGAGCCGCACCGTGCCGTAAAGATGAGCGGTCGCATAGTTCCAGGTCGGCACATTGCTGTCGGGGTCCACATACCAACGCGGCGAGATATAGGCGTGCGGACCGTGCAGGATGAACAGCACACGCTGCGCTTCGATCGTGCGCCATTGAGGATTCGGCCGCGCCCAATGTCCCGTGAGCGTCACGCGCTTGCCGTCACGCCGGTAAAGTACCGGCAGATGGCTGGCAATGGGCCCTGCGTCGGCGACTGACACGAGGGTGCCGAAGGCGTCGTAGCGCGCGAGCCAGTCAAGCCGCGCGAGATCAGTCTCATGAAAGTACGCGGGGATATACATTTTCCAGAACTCTGTTGACTGCGCTCTGCGCAACAGCCCTAGGTGATCACGGCTGCTTCGGCGACGAGGCTGCGAAACATCCCCGATGTCACGAGCTTCTTTGCCGCCTCGATGTCAGGTGCAAAAAAGCGATCGACATCGTAGCGCCGCACTTTCGCGCGCAGCGCCGCAACGATCCGCTCGAGGGCGGCCGAGGTCTTCAACGGACGGTGGAATTCGATGCCCTGCACGGCCGCGAGAAGCTCGATCGCAATGACCACCGCCGCATTGTCGGCCATCTCCGTCAGACGCCGCGCCGCATGCGTCGCCATCGAAACATGGTCCTCCTGGTTGGCCGATGTTGGGATGCTGTCGACGCTCGCCGGATGCGCGAGCATCTTGTTTTCGGACACGAGCGCCGCGGCGGTCACCTGCGCGATCATGAATCCAGAGTTCAGTCCGCTCTCTTTCACGAGAAACGCCGGCAAGCCGCTCATTTTCGGATCGACCAGAAGCGCAACGCGGCGCTCCGCGAGCGAGGCGATTTCCGCGATCGCGAGCGCCAACTGATCGGCGGCAAACGCCACGGGCTCGGCGTGAAAGTTGCCGCCCGAGGTGACGCTGCCATCTTCGGGAAAGACGAGCGGATTGTCCGTGACCGCGTTCGCCTCGCGTATCAGGGTGCCGGCGACGAAGCGTAACAGATCAAGGCATGCGCCCATGACCTGCGGCTGACAGCGCAATGAATACGGGTCCTGCACTCGATCGCACTGCAGATGCGATGCGCGAATCCGGCTACCAGCAAGGAGGCGGCGGAACACTGCGGCGACGTGCATCTGTCCCGGCTGGCGGCGCAAGGCGTGAATGCGCGCATCAAACGGCGCATCACTGCCCTTCATGGCATCGACCGAGAGCGCGCCCGTCACCAGTGCGGCGGCAAATATGCTCTCGATCTGCGCAAGACCCGAAAGCGCCAGCGCCGTCGACACTTGTGTGCCGTTCAGAAGCGCAAGTCCCTCTTTCGGGCCGAGATCAAGGGGCTTGAGGCCCGCAAGCTTAAGGCCGCGGGCGGCGGGCATGATGCGGCCCGCGACACGTACGTGACCCACCCCCAAAAGCACGGCCGACAGGTGCGCCAGCGGCGCAAGATCCCCGGACGCACCGACCGACCCCTTGCCGGGAATACATGGATAGACCTCATGCGCGAGCAATGCGCAAAGCGCGCGCACGGTTTCGACGCGTACCCCGGAGTAGCCCTTCACGAGGCTTGCGATCTTCAATACCAGAACGAGCCTCACCACGCCGTCCGCGAGCAGCGCGCCGGTGCCGGCCGCGTGCGACAGCACGAGGTTTCTTTGCAGCTGACCGATCTGCTGACGCGGAATACGCGTGCGCGCGAGCAAGCCAAATCCGGTGTTGAGGCCGTAGACGACCTCGCCGCGCGCCACAAGCCGTGCCACGGCCGCTGCGCCACGGCGCACGCGCGCAAGATTGTCGCGCGACAGACGCACGCGCACCGGCTCCGCGAGCACGCGTTGCAGCAGCGGCAGCCGCAGCTCATCCAAGGACAGGCGCATGGGGCGCGCGGCACGCGCGCGCGCGCTTGGAATTGCCGTCACCGCGTCACCATCGGCAGATTCAAGCCCTGCTCATGAGCACACGCGATCGCCTCCGGATAGCCCGCATCCGCATGACGCATGACGCCGGTTGCCGGATCGTTCCACAATACCCGCTCGATGCGGCGCGCCGCCGCCGCGGTGCCGTCACAAACGATGACGACGCCGGCGTGCTGCGAGTAGCCCATGCCGACGCCGCCGCCATGGTGAAAGGAGACCCAGGTGGCGCCGCTTGCCGTATTCAAAAGCGCATTCAACAACGGCCAGTCCGACACCGCATCCGAACCGTCGCGCATCGCCTCGGTCTCACGATTGGGGCTCGCGACCGATCCTGAATCCAGATGATCGCGGCCAATGACGATCGGCGCCTGCACCTCGCCGGAGGCCACCATTGCATTGAAGGCAAGGCCAAGGCGATGCCGCTGGCCCAAGCCCACCCAGCAGATACGCGCCGGCAGTCCCTGAAATTTGATGCGCTCGCGCGCCATGTCAAGCCAGCGATGCAGGTGCGGATCATCGGGAATCAACTCCTTCACTTTGCGGTCAGTGCGGTAGATGTCCTCGGGGTCGCCCGAGAGCGCAACCCAGCGAAACGGCCCGACGCCGCGGCAGAAGAGCGGCCGAATATAGGCCGGCACGAACCCCGGAAAGGCGAACGCGTCCTGCACGCCCTCATCGAGAGCGACCTGGCGGATATTGTTGCCGTAGTCAAAAGTCGGCACACCGCGCCGCTGAAACTCCAGCATCGCCTCAACATGCTGCGCCATCGAGCGCTTGGCCGCGCGCGCGACCGCTGCCGGATCGGCCGCGCGCTGCGCCTCCCATTCGCCGAGGGTCCAGCCGATCGGCAGGTAGCCGTTCACCGGGTCATGCGCGGAAGTCTGGTCCGTCACAGCATCCGGGCGCACGCCGCGCTTCAGAAGCTCCGGCAGGATATCCCCCGCGTTGGCGCAGAGCCCCACCGACAGCGGCGTCTTCTCCTCAACCGCATGCGCGATCAGCGTCAGCGCCTCATCGAGGCTTGCCGCCTGTACATCAAGGTAGCGCGTCTCGAGGCGCTTCGTGATTCGGCTCGGCTGGCATTCGATCGCGAGCATCGATGCTCCGGCCATCGTCGCGGCGAGCGGCTGCGCACCGCCCATGCCGCCGAGCCCTGCCGTCAGAATCCACTTCCCCGCGAGATCCCCGCCATAGTGGCGCCTACCCAGTTCCACGAACGTCTCGTAGGTTCCCTGCACGATGCCCTGTGAGCCAATGTAGATCCAGGATCCCGCGGTCATCTGTCCATACATCATGAGCCCCTTCCTATCGAGCTCCGCGAAATGCTCCCAGGTGGCCCAGTGCGGCACCAGATTTGAATTCGCAATGAGCACACGCGGTGCGTCCGCGTGAGTGCGGAATACCCCAACAGGCTTGCCGGACTGTATGAGCAAGGTCTCATCGTCGCCCAGGCTCTTAAGGCTTGCCACGATTTGGTCAAAGCATTCCCAATCGCGCGCGGCGCGCCCAATGCCGCCGTAGACCACCAGCTCCTCGGGGCGCTCGGCGACCTCCGGATCGAGGTTGTTGCACAGCATCCGCAGCGGCGCCTCCGTCAACCAGCTGCGCGCCTCGAGTTTCGTGCCACGTGCCGCGCGCAGTATGCGGGTCGAATCGTGTCGGGTATGACTATCCATATTCGCCTCTTAAAGTAACTTGCTCATCGCGGAGCGAATCCTTTGCGCGCCTAGACTTCGAATCCGCCACGCAACTCGAAGCGGCTGCCCGGGTGATACAGGAGCGCAAACGACGCGCGTTCGCCGCCGCTCCAGGTCAGCCGCTCGATCAGGAGCGCGGGCTCTTGCGCACGCAGGTTCAGAAGCGCACGGATGCGCCCCTCGGGCAGAACAGCGCGCACGACGTGCTCGACGCGCTGCAGCGGCGCGACCTCCATCAAATACTCATGTGGCGTAACCGCTGCGAAGTCAGCCGCAAGATAGTCGGGCGCAAGCAGCGGATCCACGTAGCGATCCTCGACCTGCAGCACGACGTCGTTCTCGAAATGCACGATCACAGAGTGAAAAACTTCGCGCGCATGCGTGTTAATCCCGAGCCGGCTGCGCACGGTCTGCGAAGGCAGCGCGCGCTCGAGCGTCACCGGCAGCGCACGGTGCAGATGGCCGCGCTTGCGGATCTCTTCGGCAATGTTGTGGATTTGCAGCGGATGAGCGGCCGCCTTGAAGTCGCCGACGAAGGTGCCGACCCCGGCGATGCGCGCCAGCACTCCAGAGCGCATGAGCTCACGCAAGGCTCGGTTAGCCGTCATGCGCGATACTTTGAATTCGCGCACCAAATCGTGTTCCGAGGGCACCCGCTCGCCCGCGCGCCATGCGCCGGAACGGATGTTTTGCAGCACATGCTCCTTGAGCTGCTCGTACAGGGGAACGGGCTTCGCGCAGGCCATCTTGCTGCATCGTCCTGTATAGACAGGTTGCGGTGCGCAATATAACCCGCGCCTGCGGGGCTTCACCAGAGAGATGTTCGGCGGCGCCCCAAAACGGCGCCCAGTCTCCGCCTTTTCGCGACTACCAACGGCGCGGCGGCAGGCGCGCGGGATTGACCCGAACGCGTGCCGCCGGGCTTTGGACTTTAGGCTTTCTTCGCCAATGCTCCAGTTAGAGCATTCGACGCCCAGCCGAACAGCGCTCCGATCACCATCGAAACGATGAGCAGAATGAGCGGATTGGCAAACGAGCCAGAAGTGAGGTTCTGCAACGGACCCGTGGCGGGCGGGGTCGACGGCGTCTGCAGCGAATAGGCAACGATCGCAGCGTAGCCGTAAACGTTGGCAGGCACCACGGACAGCAGATTGATCGACGCCACAATGACGAGAAAAAACACCGTGAACCCGACGACAAGCGCCGGCCACACGGTTCCGAGGCTGGGTACGGCGACGTTGACGATAATCAATAGTGCGATCCAGCCGATAATCGCACCATAGCCTGTACCTACAATGGTCTTGGTGAGCGCGTTACTGTTGGCACCGGTATGAAAGTAGCATCCCCAGGCGATGAAACCCGCTCAAACCAGCACGTAGCCAGCCAAGGGACCGAGGGCAAGGTATGCCCAGACGGCACCCAGAACGGCAATGCTGAGCGATAGAGCAAATGACTGTGACATAGCGCATCCTCATTCATCGCGAGGCGATTTGGATTGCGTGGCAATGCGGATAGGTTGCCGCCCCGCTGATTATTATTAGCCCGCAAGATAACCTTACCATGCGCCCTGCAGGCTCACCACAGCGAGCCGTGCTTCAGTAAAGTGTACTGTTTTACTTACACAAGCGAGTGCAACCTTGTATCGAGGTGACGTCATGATTCCGATGCGATCGCAGCATCGCGGCGCTCGCGAGCTACGGGAGATCAATCGCCGCTTCTACGATTCACTGTGGTCGGGCGCCCGCCTCATGGAAGCGCCGCGCTTCAACACCTGGCCGCTTGTGCAGTCCGTCATGGGTGCGACGCGGCGGCGGCTCGAAGTGGCACCCGGACTTCGGCCGCGGCTGCCCATAGACGGCACGCAATTCATCGACATCAGCGCGCCCGCTCTTGCCCTGCTGCAACGCCGGGGCGGCAGTGTGGTGCGCGGCACGGTAACGAATCTGCCGTACGGCGACGGCGTCTTTGATCTCGTGTGTGCGCTCGACATCATTGAGCATGTCGACGATGACGAAAGCGCATGGTCTGAGATAGCGCGCGTCGCAGCGCCCGGTGCGGTGCTGCTGCTATCCGTGCCATTGCATGCGGCGCGCTGGACATCCTTTGACGACTTCGTCGGGCACAAGCGCCGCTACGAGCCTGCGGAACTTGCGGTGAGACTCAAGCAGCACGGCCTTGCGGTGCAGCGCAGTGCGGTCTATGGCATGCAGCCGCGCTCCACGCGGCTTCTCGATCTTGGCATGTGGTGGCTCATCCATCATCGGGACCGGGCCATGTGGTGGTACAACCGCGTGTTCATGCCGCTCAGCGCGCATTTTCAGAGCAAGCTGTTGCTCGCGCCCGGCATGATCGATGCGAGTGATGTGGATGAGGTATTTCTCGTGTGTCGAAAGGAGCAGATC
This sequence comes from Steroidobacteraceae bacterium, assembly GCA_036833805.1. Taxonomy (GTDB): domain Bacteria; phylum Pseudomonadota; class Gammaproteobacteria; order Steroidobacterales; family Steroidobacteraceae; genus PALSA-1196. The sequence continues at coordinate 28,857 of DAITPA010000018.1, forward strand.
ACTTGACGTTGCTTGAAACAATTGAAATCGAAACCGGCCCTGAGCCAAAGAGCACGGTGATTTGGCTACATGGCCTGGGCGCTGATGGCCATGACTTCGAAGCGGTGGTGCCCGAGCTCGTGCGCCGCGGCGAGCGCGCTTTGCGGTTTGTGCTGCCGCATGCGCCGCGACGGCAGGTGACGGTCAATAACGGCGTGTCCATGCGCGCTTGGTACGACATCGTCGGCTTTGATCGCCATGCGGCGCAGGATGAGCCGGGCATACGCGCCGCGGACACCGCCATCCGCGCGCTCATCGCCCGCGAAAAAGACCGCGGCATCGCAACCGATCGCATCGTCGTCGCCGGGTTCTCCCAGGGCGGCGCGCTGGCACTGTTCACCGGCACGCGCTACCCCGAGAAGCTCGCCGGTATCATCGGGCTGTCGTGCTACATGCTTTTGGGCTCGACTCTTGCTTCCGAACGTAGCGCTGTCAACCAAACCACCCCCATCTTCGTTGCACACGGTAGGCGCGATCCGGTGGTGGACATTCGCTTGGGCGATGAGACGCGGCGGCTCCTGGAAACGGCGGGTTATGCGGTCACTTGGCACAGCTATCCGATCCCGCATTCGGTGTCGCCGGAGGAGCTCACGCACATCGCCGCTTGGCTGCGGCGAGTGCTTTGATTGTTTAGTTTTAAGTTGTTGATTATAAATGTGTTTAAGGCACTTCGGCACTGGAACGCGGCGCGTCGGTAAAGGTCCAACACTTGTGCGACACTTGGGTTCGGCGGCAGGCCACGGAGAACGACAGATGAACGCCTATCGGAAGCTCACTAGTATCCTCGCGATCGCGGCGCTGACCTTGACGGTCGGGGCGATGACGCCTGCGTTCGCTCAGGGGCACAACAGCAGCGGGCATGCTTCCGCGGGCGGCGGGCATGCTTCCGCGGGCGGCGGCCACGCTTCCGCGGGCGGCGGCCACGCGCATTACGCCGTTGGCGGCGGCGGCCGCTTCGCGTCGCGTTACGCCGGCGGCTTTCACGGCGGGGGGTTCTACGGGTCGCGCGGCGGATTCTACGGACATGGCGGCTACGGGCACGGCGGCTACTGGCATGGCGGATTTTACGGACCGCGTTTTGGCTTTGGCTGGTTCCTGCCGGTACTGCCTGCCTTGTACGCCACCTATTACTGGGGCGGTATCCCGTACTACTACGCGAACGATGCGTATTACACGTGGAGTCCGGATTACAACGGTTATGTTGCGACCGATCCGCCAGCAGGCGCCGATGGTGCACCCGATGCCGGTGGTCAGGCGCCGGCGGACGCGCCGGGCGGTCAGACCTACAACTACCCGAAGAACGGTCAAACCGAAGAGCAACAATCGACTGATCGCTATCAGTGCCATCAGTGGGCGGTAAGCCAGAGCGGCTACGATCCGACGCGCACCAGCGCCCCGACAGCGGGCGGCCAGCAGATCGACTACCGCCGGGCGCTTACCGCATGCCTCGAAGGACGCGGCTACAGCGTGAAGTAAGGCGCGCGCGGCGTTCGAGCGATTTATCCTCGGCGGCTGCAGGGAATCGCATTTCCCTGCAGCCTAGCTTCCAATACGTGTAGTCTTGCACAAACGGCCCACGCGCTCCGGCATCACAGCCGAGCGGCGTAAGAGGTCGTATGCATAACTTCGCACGGCGGAGAAACCATGGGAACTCTCCTCGATTGGCTCATCGGATGGCCGCAGCG
>DAITPA010000019.1:0-30289 GCA_036833805.1 Steroidobacteraceae bacterium
CTGCATCGGCGCGTGGCTCGTCATTGCCTTTTTTCGTTACCGCGTCTACTTCAAGGCAGTGAACGCCCTGCTCGCGCGCACCAAGTTTGGCAGCCTGTACGATCTGCCCAACGACGAATTCATGGTGTTGGACGACGTGGTCAAGCGGTGTTACTTCGCCAAGACGCCAGCGCAGCAGACTGTTGACGCTGTGCTGGAGGAATCGGTTCGCTACCTAACCCGCCGCTGATACACTAGCGGCACGCGCCCGTAGCTCAGTTGGATAGAGTACTTGGCTTCGAACCAAGTGGTCGGCGGTTCGAATCCGTCCGGGCGCGCAACTCAATTTGGTTCGGCCGGAACGCCGAGAGCGTAATGACCGCGGATCGATATATTAGCTTTGGCGAGCAGGTGGGCGCGGTCACACGTCTTACCCTCGAACCTGATCAAGTGCCCGCGCGGCTTCGCAATTCGATCTGGAATTGCGCGGGTCCGCTGTTCGGCAGGGATGACCTTGGGCGTCTTCCGGCGGTAGGTCCGCAGTCGTTTTGGCTGCGAATGGCCCGCGATAAAGGCTGCTTGCAAGATGAGCACCGCTACTCAAATCCCGGCGTTTGCACTGTCTTAATCAGGGCGTGGTTGCTGGACCGCGCCAAATGGCATGACGTCTACGAATTCGTTCAAAGCTTCAGTCGATGGGCCGAGTTCGACGCTGATACGTCTGATGGATGGGAGCGTCTGGCCGACGACATACTCTACGAGGAGCTATCTGTGTATCGATTTGTAGCCCATAAGCTGAGCCCAATCGCGTCTGACGCCGAGCGCGCGGAGGTCGCGGAGGCCGTCGCGCATGCGGGGAAGTACGGCTTGGCCGCAGAACACATGGGCAAAGCCTTAACCAAGTTCTCAGCACGCCCTAATCCCGACTACGAAAATGCCGCCAAGGAAGCCGCCTCTGCCGTGGAAGGTGCACTCATCATTGCCAACGGCAGGCAACAGGACTTCGGGGACGCTGTGCGTGCGTTCAGCACAACGTACAGCGTGCACCTCGCGTTGATGGAGACCGCCAACAAGCTATTCGGTTACGCGAGCGACAGGGACGGTGTGCGGCACGCAAAGACCGCCCCCGGCGACGCGGTGGATTTCAACGAGGCGAAGCTAGTGCTTGTATCCGCGTCCGCGTGGCTCAATTTCATTGCGGCGAAAGCGCCATCGGTGCGCAAACCCTACGGCTGGCATGGTGTTTGCAGATGTGTTTGCAGGCGACCCACCATTCGCGAAAACCCTATACAACAAGCCATTATTAAGTGCTTCCTTCAGGTTCGAAGCCTGATGCTCTATCCAACTGAGCTACGGGCGCACCTAGAAAACTAGGATGTCATAGACAACGAGCCCGTGCGCGCTACCGCATCTATCGGATGGTGTATAGCTTGAGCGCAGGGGGTCACCCCGCGACGGTAGCCATGCTAGCGCCTGTTCGTCCATCCAGTGCTGCCGAGCGGCCAGCACCGGATGCACTATTTAGCGCGTCAGGAAGCTGCGGCGGTTTCTTCCGACCTTCGCTCAGATCCGCCGACCGCGCGCAACAGGGTCTCTCGTTGCTCGGCTGCGGCAGGCCAGCGCTTGTCAAAACGGGGGCAGCAGAGTTCAAGCAGTTGTTGTTTCAACTATTCGCGCAGCCCTTCCCGCGTAAAGGATTGAATGTGGTGCGTGCGGCAGACAGGACATTCCGGCGCAATCTGAACAAGTATGTCCATACGCCCTCCCGTTAGTGCAGACCTCCGTCTCGTGCGAATTTTGCCGCAAGCTTTACGGGTTGCAAGAGCGTGCGATCAGTCACTTATGTCGGCTTTTGCAGCTCCTTTCGAGGATCTTGTGGCTCGGGTTGCGCTGTATTGCCTACCGAGGCTTTGCAGTTCTTCATTTGTGAATGTGAAGTCCGGCACGTGTCGATCAAACGGATGCTGATACGGTGCGTGCCCCAGTACCTGCGATGGATCGCAACTGCAAACGGCCAGTTGTCTTCCATGCGCACGAAGAATAATAAATTTCGACCACGGAACTTCGCTGACTATCTGCAGGCGCATCAACACGCTTATGCGTGGGCGGAGAAAGCCATGGTGTGCCGCAGCACGGGCAAATTCGCACAGGCGAGAGCGGCCGTGGCGAAGGTCAACCATTGGTTGCGCAGGATCGCGATGCTGGAGGCGGCGAGCGCCCGCACTATATGATCGGAACGGGAGTGAAGGATGCCTGCAAAGAATAAAAAACGCCCCGCGCTCGATATTCAAAAAGACTTCATGGCACACATTGACGCTAATAAACGCGCGCATAAGTGGGCGGCTCGATGCTTGGAGCTTCGGGCGGCCGGTAAGCTTGCGCGAGCCAAAGCGGCCGAAGCCAAGGCCACGGGTTGGCTGCGCAAAGTATTGCTCTTGGAAGAGCGCTCCGGGATTGGTAAACCTGCGGGCGAGCGCCGCGCGAAAAACTAAAGCGGTTCGTGCGGCTAACGCGCAAACGCGGCATCTTCGGCTATCTGATAAACGCAAAGTAGTAGTGTTAATGCGCGGGGGCCGCAAGGGCATCATCATTGCCACACGCGTCGAGCAGCCGCGCCATCTAGGCGAAGATCGAGGCATGCTTCGATCCGCAGAGCGCGTCAGTAACCCGAAAATGAGCACCGCTGCGCTAAGCCTGAGGCGCGGCGCTTATGACGCGGTAGAGCGCCGTCGCTTGAACAGCGACTACTCATAGGCTCGCCAAAACTCATTCACCCGTGCGCCGCTTAATTCGCCGTCTTTGAAGCAGCTCACCCGCCAGCATCTTAACTGCGCGCTCATGCAGCGCAACCACCTCGAGAGCTCGCGCCTTGGCGTGGCCATGATCACCCCGAAGCAGACCAGATCGCGCGCGCTGGAGGTGATCGGCGTCTTTGTAGTCGACGCATGCCCAAGTTCAACATGAACTATTCCTCGCCGCGAATGAGAGCAGCTTCAGCAATCGGCGTCAAATTCGGGATGCGCAAATTTGAAAGCGAGCCGCGGCTGCCGCTTGCTTTCACGCCGTTAACTATTGCCATGCACCGTCAGTTGTTTAGGAGCGGCCGGCCGGCTCGCCGCGGATTTCAGCCGCTGCGCGGCGCAGAATCGCGGCAACACGCTGCTGCTCCTCGCGCGAAGCGGCCGCAGCGTTGAGCGCAATCTTCAGCTCGCGGCGTGCACTTAGCATCTCGGAGGAACCGCGCGGTTCGCTGCCCGCATCTTCTGCTTCCGCATCCCTCGATTGGTCGTCGGAGAACACGCGCCGTAAGCGCTCCATCTTTTCGCCGACGCGATCAAACTGCGCAAACATCGAATCGACAACGCTGCGATTCTTTTCAAGCTGCGCCCGGCCGCTTTCGGTAATGTTGTAGAGCTTACGCGTCCCATCGGCTTCCACGGTTGCGTAGCCGATTTCTTCAAAGTAGGTCAGTGCCGGATAGACCATTCCGGGACTCGGCGTATAGAAGCCCTTAGACTTCTCCTCAAGAGCTTTGATGATCTCGTACCCATGCCGCGGCTTTTCAGCGAGCAGCGCCAACACGAGCAGTTGCAAATCGCCCGATGCGAGCTTGCGCCCCATTCTCATGCCGCGTCCGCCCGGACTGCCGTCTTCCATAAAGCCGCCGCCGAAACGCCCGAAGCCGTGGCGTCCGTGGCCAGGATGATGGTGGCCCATGAAATGGTGGCGCGGGCCGCAGCGGAAAAATCCTTCTAAACGATGCCTCACAATTATCTCCAAATATGTCTTAAAACGTATCTTAAGATATATATATGCTTTGCGTAGATGGCAAGCGCGACACCTTTTAGGGCCGGACTAACGCAGCCAGAGAGGGTTCGCGGTGCGCGGGGGACTGACGCATGCGCCCGTCGTGCATCGAGGGATTTTGGCTTCTCTCGCCGAGCTTGAGTGCGCTCAGCTTTATCGGCCGTGGGCATTGGGGAACATCGCTAAACCGCTCCATGCCCGCGCGATTTCAGCCGTTGCGTGCGTGCTCAGTGGACTCCGAGGACACGAAACACGAACAGCAGTCCGGCGCCGAACAGAGCCGCTCCGAGCAACACGCACACCGGCAGCGTCAGCACCCAGGCGAGGATGATATTGCGCACCGGCGGGCCTTGAAGTCCCGCACCGTTTGCGACCATCGTGCCGGCAATGCCGGACGATAAAATGTGTGTGGTGCTCACGGGCAGCCCCAGCAAATCGGCGGCTTCGATCGTGCCGAACGCGGCGATTTCCGCAGCGGCCCCTTGTCCGTAGGTCAGATGCACCTTACCGATCTTTTCGCCTACGGTCACCACAATGCGCTTCCAGCCGACCATCGTGCCGAGCCCGAGGGCCAGCGCGATAGCCACTTTCACCCAGACGGGAATGAATGCAGTGACGCCTTTGAGCATCTTTTGGTAGGCCGAAAGGACGTCAACGTCGAGTCTTGCAGGCAGCTTCTTGGCCTTGATCATTTTGGCAAGCGACTCCGACAGCAAGTAGATATTGAGTCGCAGCGTGCGCCGCTGCGCACCAGGTATTGAAGCCAGATCATTGATGCCGCCAAGGCCTGTCATGACACGGTGGTTGACGGTTTCGAGCGCCGCCAGCGTCTCTGCAGTGACCTCACCCTTGCGCAGATAGGTGGTCAGAGTTTTATTGGCGATGTCGTCGCTCCCGACGGACGAAGTGACGGCCCGCCGAGGCGGGCCCTTGCCGAATCTCAACCGAACGATTCCGATTGAACGAAGTTCGAGCTTTAAAAACTCCGTTCGAAGTCTAGTGCGGGTGCTTCTTGTGGTGATGATGCTTCTTGTGGTGCTTTGCGTGGTGCCCCGAGTCGGAAGCCATTGCACTCGGCGCGTACGAATTGTGAGCGGGCGGCGGTCCATCGGTTGCTAATGCGACTCCGGCGAACAAGAACAGACTCAAGAATGGGATCAATTTCTTCAACGTACGAATCCTCCACATTGGGCGCGAATACTAAACATTTGTGGCGTGGACCTGTTAGAGCCCGGCTGGCAGGGAGTCTAACGGCGCGCGCATGATCGCGTCGCGGATTTTTGCCAGCGGCGCATCATCATTGAGTTCGAAAGAGTCGCCTGCCGGTGCTATCCCTAAGCTGCGCCATAAGGACGGCAGGTCAGTTTGTAGCGGCGCGTCCTTTGAGCGCGCGTAAAGCTCCTCGAGCACATGCGTGCCGACGGCAGCGTCGCCCACCGCAAGCACCCGCTCGATTGGCCAGCCCGACACGAGGCCACCGCTCGCCCGGGCGACTGCCCGCAGCGCAGTCTGCAGGCCGACCCGATTATCGGTGCGGCGACGAATCTCAACGTCGGCCAGGAGGCAGAAGAGCGCTCCGCCCCAATAGGTTCTGCCCCAAGTGTGCGTGTGATCAAGTCCGCCATCACCTGCCTGCGGCAGTCCGCGCGGCATCGCGCGTGCTTCATCAGCCCACACCTCCGCCGCATTTCGATTGCCCGCCTGCGCACGCGCGACGCCTTCGACGTACACCGCCAGGCCTTCTGAGAGCCATATGTGCTCGGAGCCAACATCCGGCAGCGCCAGATGCGTCATCTCGTGCACGAGCACCCAATCATTGAAGAGCTCGGTCTGCGTCACTTCGCGGCCGACAGTAAGGCGGATGAGCGCTCCATGCGCGCCGAAGGTCGTGCCATGGCGAACGCCGCCCGCGTTCGCGGATGACACGCGAATACGCAGCTCCGAAGCAGGAAAGTGCCCGTAGTACGCCGCAACGATGCCGAGCGAGCGCTTGATCCAGGCGACGAGTGGCGCGGTTCCGTTTGAGAAGTCGGAGTCGACCAATTCTAGCGCAACGCGCACGCCGTCAATATCGAGAATCTGCGAGGTTGAGGCGAGGGCGGCTGAGGAAAATCCTGCAACCCACAAGCTCGCGGTGAACGCAACCGCGGCGCGTACATGATTGTCGCACATGGAGGATTGACGCACATCTGCGATCGGAGTTCCAGAGACGGCGGAATGACCAGAGCCTGGCCAGGGCCAGGCGCGCGGCGCCGGTGGGAAAGATGGTCAACGTACGATCACCCACTCGGTATCGCACGGCGCGCCAACCGACGCAAAAAAAGGAAGGGCATGCGCCCTTCCAATACAGAGAGGCTCGGCGGGACTAACCACTGTGCTCTCTTGGTTGGCGCTCCTCATCGCTCGGCGGCAGAACGACTAGCCGGCCGTTGCAGGGATAAGCTCGCAGCTCAATATTGAGTCCGGAACCCTCGTGGTGCGGGAAGGCGACGCCGATTTTGGTCCAGCTTTTACCGGTCTTTCCGGATGGCGCTGTGTATTCCTCGACTGTGAAAACATTAAAAGGTATGGCAGGGTTCGGCGTTGACATGACGGATCTCCAGATAAACGGGTCGCGAGCGGATGGCGCAGAGCGTAGCGTTCGCAAGCTGCTACGGCGATGCATAGAAGGTGCGGAAATGCGCAGAAATGGACCGCTATTGAGTTGGCTAATCGGCTTCGTCGGCCTTGCGCTGACAGTGTCGACGGCCACGTTCGGCTGGGGCGCGCCGGGCCATGAGACCGTCGGAGCGATTGCCGACCAGCTCATCGCCGGACGGCGCGCGCAAGCCGAGGTGCGCAAGCTCCTGAAGCCCGGTGAGACTCTAGAGAGCGTATCCACGTGGGCTGACTGTGCGCGGGACGATTGCGGCCGTGTGACGGACGAGGAGCGGCAGTTCGTGCACAGGAACCCTCGCCAGGCGCATTACCACTTCACCGATGTTCCCTTTCAGGCGGCGGGGTATGCGGAGCGGGGCGTGGGCACGAGTGACGATGATATCGTTCACATCCTCAAGCAATGCATTCAAGTTCTGAAAGGCGTGCGCGGTCGCAGCGCGAACCCACACAACTTCAGCGAGCGCGAAGCGCTGCTGTTACTCGTACACCTTATCGGCGACGTTCATCAGCCGTTGCACGTCGGAGCGGCCTATTTGAACGACAAGAATGCGTTCGTAGTCCCCGCGTCGGCCGCGGCAGTCGACCATGCGAGGATCTTCAAGACCGACGGCGATAACGATTTGATCTTCGAGTCCCGGTCTTTACACAGTTTTTGGGACAGCCGAGCGGTGAGCGATGCGATGCGGCGGGCGCAAGTGCGCACGCCCACGGAATTTGCGACCGTGCTGATGCAGAGCGCGCCGAACATGCCCATTGTCACCGGCGACGTTACGAAGTGGCCCGCCAAGTGGGCAACCGAGACGCTTGCGGTATCAAAAGAGGCACACGCGGGTCTTGCCGTTGAGGAGCGCGAGGAGCGCGGCAGACGGGGCGAGGCGCATTTTGTCTGGCGCGTCGCCGCACCTGTCGACTATGCCAAAACCGCATCAGCGCTCGCGGCTACAGAGCTCACGCGCGCGGGGTATCGTTTGGCCGCGGTGCTCGAGGCCGTCTGGCACTAACAGCGCCTCAGCGCATGACGGCGAGGCGAGCGAGATTGGCCTGAACGATATCGTCGCGCGCGGCGCGGCGCGTGTACCAGCGTTGCGCCGCATCGACAAGCAGCGTGCATACATCAACGGCCTGCGCGGCGTCGGCGTCGCTTGTCTTGGGCTGGGAAGGACGGCACCCCGGCGACATCGGTCGCGCGAGGCGCCGCAGCCGCAATTGATGCAGTGCCGGAACAGGAACAGCGCGGGCGAGTTCCTGCTCGGAGCAGCCGGCGCGCTCACAGCACATTTTGAAAAGCCGTTCACTGTCCAGACCTGATTGGGCAGTCATTGCAGCATCCGGACGCACCCACGTCGCGCACCAGGCCTTGAACTGCTCTCCTGAACTGCGCTGCCGAGCGTCACTCAAGGCAACTGCAATGTGGGGCAGCGCCAGCGCGTCGCTCAGTGCCGCGCCCCAAAGCTGGTGGTGCAGCAGTTGTTCGATATCACTGAGATATGTATCGAACATCTTTGAGCTCAACGTGTGGAAATCCGGCCTGCGGCCAGTCGGCGCGGCCGCGTGCAGATCGTGTTCCGGGATGTGGGGCGTGAACATGTTTCCGGTACCTCAAATGCCTGAGTGCGCGCTCAATGGAGCTTCGACGTTTGAATTCACCAAATGTGTGCGTGACGGCTTGAGTTTCCAGCCGGCCTTTGGATGCGTCGGATTACCTGTTCGGGGGACCACACCGGAAGCGGCGATATCTTCCTCTACTTCTTGTGGCTCGCGCTAGCGCGAGAGAATTTCCTGGACGCAGTCTAAGCCCAAGGTTATCCACAAAACCTGTGTATAACTCTGTGGACAATTTCCACTGCCGTGGCGCGATTCTCGAGCCGCGCGGAAAATTCGTCGAGTTGGTTAGTTTCTCGCCATATTCTGAATGCTGCGATGCGTTGTCGCCTGGGGCTTAATGAAGGACTTGACATCCGATCGCAATGCGGTGGCGGCAGAGGCGGCGCATTTTTTGGTTCCTATCCGCTGTCCGCGCGTTGCTTTTCGCGAGGCGGGACTCCCTGTTGAGTCGCAGTGTGCAACGGCGGTCGTGAAGCCGCATGCAGGCGGCCCCTTCGAAATCGGCGTGCGCAAGCCTGCCGCAGTCCGCGTGGTTAGTCGCTGCGGGCGGACAGCTTGCCCTGTTAGCACGCGTGGGCGACGATTGCGGGTTCGCCAACCACTAATGACCCGGGGATAACTTGGAAGATCGTCCGATCGAGATGCAGTCCAGCGGACACCACCACAATCCTGCGCTGGCGACGATTGCGATTTACAAGTTCGCCAAAGCGGCGCTCTCGATCCTGTCGGCGGTGGCGGCGTGGCGGCTGATGAATCCGCACGTCGAGGCGGCGATGCATGCCTGGGCCGAGAGTTTGCCGGTGGGATTCTCGGCGCATATTCTGCGCGAGGCGCTTGCGCAGATCAGCGGCATCCCGGTGTTTCGCTGGCGGCAGCTCGGGCTTGTGTCACTTGCGTATGCATCGGTATTTACTCTGGAGGGAGTTGGGCTTTGGCGCGAGCGCCGCTGGGCGGAGTACCTGACGATCGTCACGTCATCCTTGCTGCTTCCCTTTGAGTGTATCGCCGTGCTGCATCACGCGACTCTGGTGCGCGCGGGCGTGTTGATCGCGAACGCTGCAATCGTTGCCTATCTCATTGTCTGGACACTACGCCACCGAACGCCGTGAGCGCGCAGCGTCATCCGCCCGGTCCGCGCCGCATGCACCGTTCCGCGTGCGGCTTGCTGATGCGCCATGCCCCCATGCAATTTCTGACAAAGATTGCGGTGCGCTACGGCGGCATCGCCCGCATCCCGCTCGGACGAGGATTTCTGTACCTCGTGTCGACACCGGATCTGATCAAGACCTTGTTGGTTGATCATCGCGCGTGCTTCATGAAGAACACACGCTATGCCGTCATGCAACGAGTACTCGGGCAGGGGCTGCTACTGAGTGAGGGCGACGTTTGGCGTCGTCAGCGTGTGGCGGCACAGCGTTCTTTCAAACCCGGCGCGCTCGAGCGCAACGTTCCCTGGATGAGCAGCATGGTCGCCGACCATCTGGACCGCTGGGCTGAGCGTGCGGCGCGCCGCGCAAGCATTGACCTATCGTCTGAATTGTCGCGCCTCGCCCAGTCCTTGAGCGGTCATCTGTTGTTCGGCTCGGTATTTTCCCGGCATGCCGATAGCGTGTTTGATCTGATCGAGTCTTTGGAGAAATCCTGGCCGAAAGTGCCGCGCTTTTTGCGTCCGGCGTCGCGCAAGCGTCAGGCCGAGAAAGCCGCGCGGCTTGCACAAACCATGGACGCATTCGATGCGAAATTCCTGGCCATGATTGATGAGTCGCAGGGGAGCGAAGCGGCCTGCATGCTGACGACGCTGCGCGCGGACCGGGCACCGGGATGCGAACCTTATACGGATTCTCAGCTTTGCGATCAGATGAAGACGCTGTTCTTCGCAGGCTACGAGACGACCGAGACTTCGATGATCTGGACGCAGTATCTTTTGGCATGTCACCCTGCGGTGAGCGCGCGGCTGACGGAGGAGGTCGATCGTCTGCCCCCCGGTCGCACCCTGTCGGCCGCTGACCTCGACGCGCTGCCCTACATCGACCAGGTGTTCAAAGAGTCACTGCGTCTTTATTCCCCGATCCATTCGCTGTCACGCGTCGCTTTGGAGGAGTGCGAGCTCGGTGGCTACAGCATTCCGAAAGGCGCGACCGTCATGGTCTCACTGTACGCGTCGCATCGATTGCCCCAGTACTGGCCTGCGCCGGAGCGCTTTGACCCGGAGCGGTTTTCCGCCGCGCACTGTGCCACACGGCATCGATTTGCGTACCTGCCATTCGCGGCGGGTCATCGCAACTGTATCGGCGCGCTGCTTGCCGTCATTGAGGCGAAACTCATCATCGCGCAGATCGCGCGACGCTTTAAGCTGCGCTTGGTGACGCGTGCGCCGGTGAAGCCGCGCGCTGGCACGACGATGCATCCGTCACGCGAAATTCACATGTGGATCGAGTCGCGGACCTAAGGCTAGGCCGACCCGGAAAGCATGGACGCCGTTGCGGGCGCTGCAGGCGGCGAAGGCCAGCATGAGTTCGTAAAGTATTCGGGCGTGCTATCGCGGGTGAGCGCGCCCTCGGCATTGAAGAGCTCGGCGGCGCCGCCGATATAAGCCTCAGGCTGCGGCATCACCGGCACGTTCAGAGACACCATGGACTGGCGCACATGATGATTCGCTGCAAAAGCGCCGGGAAAGGGGCGGGCGAGACGCTCACGATCGCACCCGGCTTGCCGCGCGAGGTGCTCTGCCCATACGGGCGCGAGCCTACATCGAGCGCGTTCTTTTGGACGGCCGGGACCGAGCGATTGTAATCCGGGGCGGCGAATAGCAGCGCGTCGTGTGCTTTCACGCGCTCGCGAAATGCGCGCCAATTCTGCGGCGCATGCCGCAAGATCCTCGTTGAAAAAAGCGAAAGCGCCGATCTGCACTACGCTCTTGAGCGAGGCAGGCGCGACCTCGGACAGCGCCGTGGCGGTCTTTCTCGTGAAGGATCCCGTGCGCAGGCTGCCGACCAAGACGGCGACGTCATAGACTTGGTTCATCGCTCTATGGTCGCGCGAACTTTGCTGCACATCGCGGCGCGCACCACTGCAGTCGTTGCTGCCGTCGCTGCTTTGCGTGCGCGGCACTTTCAAACATGCAGCGCCAACTGAGCGGGCGTTTGACCGTCCGTCAGCCGTGTTGTACGATCGTTCAGTAAGCATGATTCATCATCGAGGCACGTCATGCGTGAGGCCGTGAGATTAAGTTCGGTAAGTTCATCGGTGGTAACCGGTGCGGATCCTGCAGAGCTGAGTCTGCCGGGATGGATTTACCATGATCGCGAGTTCTTCGAGCTCGAGAAGGAAGCGATTTTTCGCAGCAGCTGGCAGCTCGTCTGTCACCTAAGCGACGTGCCGCGCGCGGGCGACTATCACAGCTTCGATTTCCTGGGCGAGTCGGTCATCGTGGTGCGCGGCGAAGACGGTGCGGTGCGCGGCTTTCATAACGTCTGCCGTCACCGCGCGTCGCGGCTCCTCGAAGGTCCAAAGGGCCATTGTGGCAAACGTATCACCTGTGGCTATCACGCCTGGACATACGCGCTCGACGGCCGCCTCATCGGTGTGCCGCAGCGCGACGCATTTCGCGGCCTCGACGTAGGCAAGCACGGCCTGGCAGCGCTCGATCTCGAAGTCTTCATGGGATTTATTTTCGTGCGCTTTGCTCCGGGGCTTCCGAGCGTGCGCGAAATGGCGGCGCCTTATATGGATGAACTCGCCGCCTACGAGATGGAGAAACTCGTGCCACAGGGCCGCGTAACGCTGCGGACTCGCGCCGTGAATTGGAAGAACGTTGCCGACAATTACTCTGATGGGCTGCACATCAACGTGGCTCATCCGGGACTGACGCGTCTCTTCGGCCAGAGCTATGGTATCGAGGCGCAGCCCTGGATCGACAAGATGTGGGGATGCTTGCGCGATGTCCCATCGAGCAACTGGTCTGAAGGGCTCTACCAGAGACTTCTGCCCAAGATCGATTACTTGCCGCCTGCACGGCAGCGTCTGTGGACGTATTTCAAATTGTGGCCGAATCTTGCGTTCGACATCTATCCCGACCAGATCGACTTCATGCAGTTCCTGCCGGTATCGCCGACCGAGACGCTGGTGCGCGAGATTGCCTATGTGCGCCCGGATGAGCGGCGCGAAATGCGCGCGGCGCGCTATTTGAACTGGCGCATCAATCGCCGCGTGAGCCTCGAGGACAAGATCCTGATTGAGCGCGTACAGGCGGGTATGACTTCGAGCAGTTACACCGTGGGCCCGCTGAGCGAGAACGAAGTGTGCCTACGCAGCTTCGCGCGCCGCATGCGCAGCCTCATTCCCGAGAGCCGCTTGTGCCGCAAAACATCGACGCCCTAATCATCGGCGGCGGCCACAATGGCCTCGTCTGCGCCGCCTATCTGGCGGCCGGGGGCTTGAAGGTGACGGTGCTCGAGCAGCGCGACGTCGTCGGCGGCGCGGCGGTCACCGAGGAATTCCATCCGGGCTTTCGCAATTCGGTGGCGGCCTACACGGTATCGCTGCTGAATCCCAAAGTGATCCGCGACCTGGAACTCGCCCGCTTCGGCCTGCGCGTGGTGGAGCGCAGGCTTGCCAATTTTCTGCCCACCGATGATGGCCGCTACCTGAAGGTCGGCGCCGGTTGCACGCACGAAGAGGTGGCGAAGTTTTCAGCCGCGGATGCGCAGCGCCTCGATGCCTATGCGCACAAGCTTGACGCGGTAGCCGATGTGCTGCGCGATCTGGTGCTGGAGACGCCGCCCAATGTGGTGGCGGGAACCTGGCGCACCGCTCTGCCGGAATTGCTGGCGGCCGCGCGCTTGGGCGGCAAGCTGCGCAAGCTCACCATGTCGATGCGTCGTGAGCTCCTGGGCTTGTTCGCAAATTCCGCGGGCGATTACCTCGACGGCTGGTTCGAGAGCGCGCCCGTGAAGGCGGTCTACGGCTTTGACGGCATCGTCGGCAATTACGCAAGCCCGTATACCCCCGGCTCAGCCTATGTGCTGCTGCATCATGTATTTGGTGAAGTGAATGGCAAGAAGGGCGCTTGGGGCCATGCCGTGGGCGGCATGGGCGCAATTACCCAGGCGATGGCGAAGTCGGCAGCGTCGCGCGGCGTGGATATCCGCATCGGCACGCCGGTGCGCGAGGTGATCGTCGAGCGCGACCGCGCCGTGGGTGTCGTCACGGCTGCCGGCGAGAGCCTGCGTGCGGCGGCCGTCATCTCCAATCTGAATCCAAAGCTTCTGTACACGAAGCTCATTGATCCGGCGCATCTGGGCGGCGAGTTCAAAGAGCGCATCGCCCAATGGCGCTGCGGTTCGGGGACTTTTCGCATGAACGTGGCGCTCGCCGAGCTGCCCGACTTCAGCTGCCTGCCCGGCAAGCAGCTTGCGGACCATCACACCGCCGGCATCATTCTCGCGCCGACGCTGGCTTACATGGAGCGCGCCTATTTCGATGCGCGCCTGCATGGCTGGTCGAAGGAGCCGATTGTGGAGATGGTCATTCCTTCAACAATTGATGACAGCCTCGCCCCGGTGGGGCGCCACGTTGCAAGTCTCTTCTGCCAGCACGTCGCGCCGGTGTTGCCCGACGGCGCGTCGTGGGATCTGCACCGCGAGAGCGTCGCCGATCTCATGATCGATACGGTCAATAGCTACGCACCGAACTTTAAGGCGGCGGTACTCGGCCGGCAGATCATGAGTCCGCTCGATCTTGAGCGCACCTTCGGGCTTGTGGGCGGCGACATCTTTCACGGCGCCCTGACGCTTGATCAGATGTTCTCTGCCCGGCCCATGCTTGGCCATGCCAACTATCGCGGGCCTTTGAAGGGCTTGTACATGTGCGGCGCCGGCACGCATCCCGGAGGCGGAGTGACGGGCGCGCCGGGCCACAATGCGGCGCGCGAGATTCTCGCCGACTTCAAACGCCGGCGGCTGCGGCGCGCAGCCTGAGCGAGGCGGATCCCACAGTGAGCTCGCGCAAGCCCCGCTTTGAGCGCCAACTGCCGCGGGAGCGCCGCCAGGCTCTGGTGGTAGCGACGATTCAGAGCCTCAAGCGGCACGGGCACCAGGGCCTCTCCGTGCGCCGCATCAGTGCCGAAGCCGGCGTATCGATCGGCCTCATCAATCATCATTTTCCGAAGAAGGACATGTTGATCGCGCAGGCGTACCGGCATTTCAACAGCGAACTCGTCGGCGGAATGCGGGCTGCGGCTCTGCAGGCTCCGGCCTCAGCGCGGGCGCGCTTGCGCGCATTCTTTAAAGCGACGTTCTCACCGCCGAACCTCGACCACGACGTACTGACTGTCTGGGTGGTGTTCTGGGGTCTGTATCGTCATTCGCCGGAGATTCAGAAGGTGCACGGCGAAACCTATCGAGAACATATCGACTTGGTGCGCGCAATGCTCGCTGATTGGGCTGCGGAAACGGGCAAGCTGCGCTTCTCGCTGCGCCTCGCTGCGACGGGGCTTACGGCGATGATCGACGGTCTATGGCTTGAGTGGTGTTTGGATCCTGCCAACTTTCGCCCGGCGGAGGCGATCGCCCTATGCGAGTCGTGGATCGATAGCTTGGCAGCGGGAGTCGTGCCGGCGATGACCGTCATTGACGCGCTGCCGGCGTCCCGCTAGCGTGACTGCAGAGCACTCAGTCATCATGAATTCACTCGTACGGCATGACAGGCGAATTACGGCGCCGGCTTTCTTGCAAAGCCGGAAGTCGGTCGCGTTCGCTTCGTCACTGTCCAACATAAGAGTAAATATTCATGATTTCCGATTCGGTTCAACTCCTGCGCCTGCGGGTGCTCGCCGAGGCTGATCCCGCGGCGCTGCAGCGCGTGCTCGAGCGCTTTTTGAATCTCAATGTCCTGCCGCGCCGTGTCGTCGCCGAATTCGGCACGGGCAACAGCCTGCATATTCAGGTCGACATCGCTGGTGTCAGCGAACGGCGCCTGTCGCTCATTGCGGCGAAGATCGAGCAGGTGCCGTGCGTACTGCGGCCTTCTGGAGTCGCGGCTGATGAGGCAGGCGCCGCGCTCAATGAAAATCCCGCGACTGCGTGGCAAGTCCGCCGAGCCAACGGCTGTAGTCCCTGATTTTCTGCGCGATCACATGGATGACGTTGGATGCGCTCTGCAGCTCGCCCTCCACGATGATGAGGCGCGCTCCAAATATGGCCTCGCGCTGGGCGGTCTGGATTTTGGGCCAGACGATGAGGTTGCTGATGCCCGTCTCATCTTCCAATGACATGAAAATCACTCCCGAAGCGGTTTCCGGGCGCTGCCGGTGAGTGACGATGCCGGCCACCCGCACGCGCCGGCCGCTTTTGAGATGCGCCAGGTCCGTCGCGCGGTATACCTGCAGGCGATCGAAACGGGAACGCAGTAGGGCGAGCGGATGTCGGCCGAGGGTTAAGCCAAGGCCTGCATAGTCCGCGGCGATCTCCTGGCCTTCCGTGGCTGGCGGCAGCATGAGGGCGGGTTCTTTGGCCGAAGCACCGGCGAGCGCCCCCGGCAGACGCTCGACGCCGAGAGCCTGCCAGTGAGCGGCGCGACGATGTCCGGCCAAGGTATTCAAAGCGCCGGCGCGCGCCAGAACGTCGAGCGAACGGCGAGTGAGGCTCGCGCGATGTGCAAGATCATCGATGCTGGCGAAGCGCCCATGGCTCCTGTTGCTCACGATGCCGCGCCCTTGCTCTTCTGCAAGACCCGAGATCATGCAGAGCCCGAGCCGCACGACGGGATGACCCTCTGCATTGGGTTCCAAAGTGCAGTACCAATCACTTCTTTGAACATCGACGGGATGAAACGTGACGCCATGGCGGCGCGCATCGTTCACCAGCTGCGCGGGTGCATAAAATCCCATCGGCCAGCTGTTGAGAAGGCCTGCGACGAAGGCCGCGGGCTCATGACAGCGCAGCCACGAGGAGGTGTAGGCAAGGAGAGCAAAGGAGGCGGCGTGGGACTCGGGGAAACCATAGCTGCCGAAACCTAAGATCTGCTGATAAATTTGGGCTGCGAACTGCGGCGTGTAGCCGCGCTCGTGCATGCCTTGAAGGAGCTTGTCGCGGAACTGCTCAAGGCCGCCGCGACGCTGCCACGCCGCCATCGAGCGGCGCACCAGGTCCGCCTCACCCGGGGTGAAGCCGGCGGCGACGATGGCAATCTCCATCACCTGTTCCTGAAAGAGCGGCACGCCACAGGTGCGCTTCAACACTTTCTCAAGCGCAGCACTCGGATACTCGACCTCTTCCTCTCCCTGCCGGCGGCGCAGGTACGGATGCACCATGCCGCCTTGAATCGGTCCGGGGCGAATGATGGCGACCTGAATCACGAGATCGTAGTAGCAGCGCGGCTTCAGGCGCGGCAGCATCGTCATCTGTGCGCGTGATTCGACCTGAAAAACACCGATGGATTCGCCGCGGCAGAGCATGTCATAGGTCGCGGCATCGCCGTCGGGGATATCCTCCATCCTGAAGGGCCGGCCGCGAAACAGGCTGACGAGATCAAGTGCTCGACGCACGGCGGTGAGCATGCCGAGCGCAAGACAATCCACTTTCAAAAGGCCCAGGGATTCAAGATCGTTCTTGTCCCATTGAATGACGGTCCGATCGACCATCGCGGCGTTCTCAATGGGCACGAGCGTCGACAAGGGATGCTGTGAGATCACAAAGCCGCCCACGTGCTGCGAAAGATGACGCGGAAAGCCGATGAGTTGGTTGACGAGCACGACGAGCTGGCGCGCCACGCGCACCTGCGGATCAAATCCCAGCTTCACGAGCTGCTCTGGCAGCTGCGATGCACCGTCGAACCATTGCAGGGATTGCGACAGTGCATTTACCACCTTGAGCGACAGGCCGAGTGCCTTGCCGACATCGCGCACCGCCATGCGGCGGCGGTAGCAGATGACGGTCGCAGCGAGCGCCGTGCGGTGGCGGCCGTACCTGTTATAGACGTACTGAATGACCTCCTCGCGACGCTCATGCTCGAAGTCAATGTCGATGTCCGGCGGCTCGGCGCGCTCCTTGGAGACGAAGCGTTCGAAGAGCATGCTGACGCGCGCCGGGTCGACCGCAGTGACGCCCAGGCAATAGCAGACGGCGGAATTCGCGGCGCTGCCGCGGCCCTGGCAGAGAATGTTCTGGGAGCGCGCGAAGCGCACCATGTCCTCGACGGTAAGGAAATAGTGCTCGTAGCGCAGCACGGCAATGAGTGCGAGCTCTTTGTCGATCTGCGCTCGAACCTCACAGGGCGTGCCCGCGGGCCAGCGACGCGCGGCGCCTTCCAGGGTCAATTTGCGCAGGTGCTCAAGGGCGCTCACTCCTTTGGGCACGAGCTCTTCGGGATATTCGTAGTGCAGAGCATCGAGCGAGAAGGAACACGCGCTTGCGATGTCGAGCGTCGCCGCGAGGAGCTCGCAAGGGTAGAGCTTGCGCAGCGTCGCAAGCGGCCGCAGGTGCCGCTCGCCGTTCGCGAATGCCGCACGACCGATCTGATCGACCGTGGTTCCAAGGCGTACCGCCGTCAAGACATCGTGCAAAGGCCGCCGTTCGCGCAGGTGATAGTGCACGTCCCCTACTGCAACGAGTGGCAGACCGTTCTCGGCGCCGAGTTTGCGCAGCGTCTTGAGGCGCCGCTCGCTGTCCTGCGCAAGTCCATGCGTGAAGGCAAGGTAGCGCCCGGAGAGGGCAAGCTGTGCGAACCAGCGAACGACATCCTCATCGACGCCGGCGGCCGGCATGCAAAGACCGATGCAGTGCCCGAGGCCGTCTTCAAAGGCTTCGCGGGAGATGGCATAAGTGCCCTTTTTCGAGCGGCACCGCGCCTGCGTGATGAATTCGCACAGCTGGGTGTAGGCCTCATGATTGGGCGCGAGCAGGACGACGCGCTCTTCTTGGGGGAAGCGAAACTGGCTGCCAATAATTAATTTGATGCCGGCGTCTTTTGCCGCGTCGTGCGCGCGTACGATGCCGGCGAGCGAGCACTCATCGGTGATCGCAAGCGCCGCATAACCGAGCTGCTGCGCACGCCCGACGAGCTCATACGGATGCGAAGCGCCGCGCTGAAAGCTGAAATGGCTCGCGCACAGAAGCTCGGCGTAGCTCATGCCCAGATGCCCTGCAGGAACCAGCGCGAGGTTGCCGCTTCCCGGTACAGCCACCAGCGACTGCCTTCCGCGGTTTGTGCGATGTAGTAGTCGCGGCTCGAATCCTCTCCCGTCCACCAGCCCGCTTCGATCCGCTCGGGTTTCCCGAGAAGCTTGGGTAGCCGCTGAATCGGCCGCGGCGAAAGCAGCCACAAGGGCCGATCGGGAAAGGCCGGCGGAAGATCGGAAGTTGCTGCTCCATCCTCCACACACCAGGCTTTCTCGGGGCGATGATCATCGCGCAAGCCAAGGCGCCGCACGGCCTGATCACCGAGGCGTGCGCGCAGTTTATCGAGAAGGTCGGACCAACCGGCATCATTGCGCTGTCCTTCATCCCACAGGTGCAGCTGCGTATCGCGCAAGGCGACGAAGCGCTCGACGGCGAGCCTGATCTCCATCACGGCGCCGGGCAGCTGCGTGCGCTCCAGCTTTTCGCGCACCAGGGCAAAGAGCCGCAGCGCATCGCGCTGCGGATCGGTGGTGCGCAATATCAGCACGGTATCCGCATGATCATGATGGCGGAAGGCCACGTTGAGCGTCTGCAGCGCGGCATCCCGCCCGCGCAGATAACCCTGCAATTCGTACAGGATGCGCCGCAGCGGAAAGAGCAATCCTTCGACCGTCTTCACCGCTTCTGCGAAATCGAATCTGCGATGATAGGTCTGCGGGGCGCGGTAAGGTTTGCGCGGATCCGGGCGCTCGCCGAGCAGTCGTTGCAGATAGTCCGTGAGCTGCATGCCCCAGCGCCGCGCCAGTGCAGCGCGCGGCAGAGCGAGCAGCTCTCCTACGGTCGTCACTCCGCTTGCCTGCAAGCCGCCGATGACTGCGGGAAACAGGGCAAGTTCATTGAGCGGCAGCGATGCAATCGCCTGCTGCAGCTGATTGAGCTTGAGGACGGGCAGCACCTGCGGTTGTCGGGTGAGGAGTGCCGCGGCTTCCGGGGTGGGCGCTACGCCCGTGGTGGCGGTAAGCCCGAGCGCAGTTAAGCCCGCCGCCACTTTCTCGAGAAGCACAGCAAGACCGCTGAAATAGCGCAGGCTCGAGCCGATCTCGAGCCACAAGAGCCAGCGCTCAGTGTCGAAACAGACGCAACTACTGAATTGTCCCGCCCAGCTGGCAAGCGCTTTCAGGGCGTGTTTGTCCTGAACGGGAGAGGAAATGCACAGCCACAGCACGACAGTGTCTCATCAAACACTGGTGTCAACAGGAAGGAACACGAAACCGGCGCGCCCACCGCGGGCCTTCAACACTTCCACACCCAGCGCACTAGGCGCCGGCCGCAACACGATGCGCAGCGCTGCGGGCGAGGAATTATTGAGTGTTACGGCGGGCCGATAGATAAAGGCGAGGGACTGTCCTGCTTCGGCTGCGAGTTGCAGACGACGCAAAGGCCGGTCAGCAATCGCGGAGCTCCACAAGAGCACAGCTCCCGCTGCTCCCTCGCGCAGGGTCTGTTCCGCTGCCCAGCGCGCATCCTCATCCTGGGCCGCATCGATCCACAGCACCCGCGGCAGCGGCAAACCCGCGCGCAACAAAGCCGGGGCGTACGGAATGTACGGCGGGCGCACGAAAACAATATGCCGCTTCTCATCGCACAGCCGTTTGAGGGTTGTGCGCAGCACATCGACTTCACCGATGCCTTCTATTAAAGGAACGAGCTCTGTCAGAGCTCCGATCGGCCAGCCGCCGCCGGGCAGTAAGGCATCGAGCGCCGCATGGCCAGTGGAGCGGGCTTTGACGGCTGCAAGCTCATGCCCACGCCAGACTCCCGGGATCTGCTCCAGGGGAAGGCGGGAAAGAGGGCTCGGTAGAGGCATGGACTACAGAGCCTATATAAATGTACAGTACTAGACAAATACACAGTAATAATAATATTATAAATCATCATGTTACAAGAATAGCAGGCGGCTCTGTTGATCGGCTTTCTTGCTTCGATAAGGCAGTCGCGGCTTATATAATGAATCGCCTCACGAAACAGGGGGTTAGCATGACTGTCAAACAAGAATCGCTACGCAGACTGCCGTGACATGGGCCTGACCCTGGCGCTCATCCGCGAAGCCCACGCGCGCATCAAGGACAAGATCAAGCGCACCCCCGTGCTGACGAGCGCAACGCTTGACGCGCAGGCGCGCGCGCGACTTTTCTTCAAGTGCGAGAACTTCCAGAAAGTCGGCGCATTCAAGGCGCGTGGGGCGACTAACGCCGTCTTCTTGCTTTCCGATGAGGAAGCCCGACGCGGAGTCGCTACGCATTCGTCCGGCAACCATGCTGCGGCGCTCGCGCGCGCGGCGGCCTTGCGCGGCATTCCCGCTCATATCGTCATGCCCAATAATGCATCGCGGGCGAAGCAGGCTGCGGTCGCGCGCTATGGCGGGCGCATTGTCTTGTGTGAGCCCACGCTCGCAGCGCGCGAAAGCACTTGCGCGCGCCTGGTCGCCGACACCGGGGCTGCACTCATTCATCCCTATGATGATGTGCGCGTGATGGCGGGGCAGGGCACGACGGCGGTGGAGCTGCTCGAGAGCATTCCCGAGCTCGATCTACTCCTGTGTCCGGTCGGCGGCGGCGGGCACTTGAGCGGTGTTGCAGTCGCGGGCAAGAGTCTG
This sequence comes from Steroidobacteraceae bacterium, assembly GCA_036833805.1. Classification (GTDB taxonomy): domain Bacteria; phylum Pseudomonadota; class Gammaproteobacteria; order Steroidobacterales; family Steroidobacteraceae; genus PALSA-1196. The sequence continues at coordinate 20,824 of DAITPA010000019.1, forward strand.
AAACCCAGCATCCGTATCGTAGGCGTCGAGCCCGCTGGTGCGGACGATGCATATCGCTCCTTCAAAGCCGGCCACATCATTCCGAGCGTCAATCCGCAAACCATCGCGGATGGCTTGAGAAGCTCGCTCGGCAAGCACACCTTTCCCGAGATCCAACGCTACGTCGATGAGATTGTCACGGTGTCCGAGGAGTCGATCGTGCGCGCGATGCGCACGATCTGGGAAGTGATGAAGATCATCATCGAGCCATCCGCTGCGGTGCCCTATGCAGCACTTCTGGAAGACAAGCTCAATATCGCGGACAAGCGCGTCGGCATCATCCTAAGCGGCGGCAACCTCGATTTGGATACGCTGCCGTGGGCGAAGCCGTGCGGTTGAAGCGACGTTTTGCGTGGCGTACTTCAGGGCTTGCCGAGGAAATCCTGTTTGCCGAGCTCCACGCCCGAGTGCCGCAGGATGTTGTAGGCCGTGGTGATATGGAAATACAGATTCGGCAGAATGTGGTTTTGCAGATAAGGCAGGCCCTGCATCGTCTTGGTGCTGCTGCGCGTCTGCCAAGTGATGGTCCGGTCTTCGGAGCCATCAAACTGTTCCGCCTTCAACGTCTCCAGGTAAGCGACGGTCTTGCGAATCCGTGCCACGAGCTCGGGGAAGGTCGTTTCGTTGTCTTCCTGCGCGGGCACTTCGACCCCGGCAAGACGCGCCGCGCCGCCGCGCGCCGCCTCGGTCGCGATTTGGATCTGCCGCACGAGCGGAAACATGTCGGGAAAGAGCCGGCTGTTGATCAGCACCTTGGGATCGATCTTCTTCGCGTCTGCGTGCGCCGCCCCCTTGTTGAGAATCGCGACCAAATTGTTGAGCTGGCGCGTGAATGCGGTAACCGAGGCCTGATACATCGAAAGTTTCATGCATGTCTCCTTACGCTTTGGCCGATCGGCCAAAGCGAGCGCAGGGTACCCGGAATGCGCCGACGAGTCATGCTTTTAGACGCCCCGCTAGCGCATCGCGATGTCAGGTAATACGGCGCGGATCGCGGCTATCGTGCTCGCCGCCGGCGCATCACGCCGCATGGGAACAAACAAGCTCCTCCTGCCGCTCGACGGCGAGCCCCTCGTGCGCCGCGCCTGTCAGCGCGCCTTAGCCGCGGGTTTTGATCTGCTCATTGTCGTCTTGGGTCACGAGGCCGCGCGCGTGCAGGCGGCACTAGCCGGGCTCGACTGTCGGTTCGCCTTCAACGCCGATAGCGGCGGCCCGATGAGTAGCTCATTGCACGCAGGACTTGAATGCGTGCCGCATGCCGCGGACGCTGCAGTTGTCATGCTCGCCGACATGGTCAATGTGACGGAGCAAATGCTGCGAGCGCTTGCAACGGCGGCGGAATCGTCCGCGGCGCCCCTCATAACCTCGCGTTACGGCAGCACGTCAGCCCCGCCCGTGCTGTTCCGGCGCGTACTCTTCCCGGAGCTTCTCGCCACAGCGGGTGAGGGCTGCGGGCAGGCGGTAATCGATCGCCATCGTGCGCAGGCGCTAGTCGTGGACGCGCCACTTGCCGCGCTCCTTGACGTTGATACCCCTGAGGAATTTGCGAATCTTTGATTGCAGCTCAATGCCTGCGTCGCCCGGCAGGCATGTCGACAACACTTAGGCGCTTTGCGGTTGCAGCTCGGGTTGGCGACAAAACTGGCCGAGCGTCCAGTCGGTGATCGCGGTGACCTCGGGCTTGTCTGCATCCTTGAGTCGACTGACGAGAAAATACGCGTCGTCGGTCTCGAGCTGCAGAGAAAATAGGCGCACCAGGGCGCCGGAGCGGAACCACGCATCGCAAAGGATTTCGGGCACGAGCGCGATGCCGATGCCGCGTTCGGCCGCGCGTACTACTGAAAACATCGTGTCGAGCTCAATGATGTTGCGCGGCTCCGGAGTATCAAGTCCTAACTCGTTTGCCCAATTAGACCAGGCAAATGGCCGAGCCTTTTGCACGATGAGCGCGGTTTCGCGGAACGCCTCGCGCCCCAGGCGCGCAACCGAGGCCGCAAAGCCTCGTGCGCACACGGCGGCAAGCGTCACCGGGAAGAGGCGCACGGCTTTGACGCCCTGCGGCTTTGTGTTCGTGAGTACGATGGAGACATCCGCGCTCAAGGGATGCTCGGAAGGCCACGGGTCGACGGTGTCCACTTGGATGTCAATGCCCGGATGCAGCGCAAAGAAGCTCTCAAGCCGTGGCACGAAGAGCTCGCTTGCGAAGAACGGCGGTAACCGTACCCGCACGTTACGCCGGCGGTTGCGGCGCGAGAACTGTGCGAGGCTGCGGTCCATCGTGTCCAGAAGCGGTGCGATTTCATCAAGCAGTGTATGCCCGGCGGTCGTCAGCCCAAGCGCACGGGTCTTGCGCTCGAAGAGCCGCACGCCCAAGACCTCTTCGAGCTCCTTCATTTGATGACTCACGGCCGATGGAGTCAGGGAAAGTTCATCCGCAGCAGCTTTGAAGCTCCTGTGTCGCGCAGCAATGCAGAACGCGCGCAGGTTGCGCAGCGGCGGTGCTCGGGATAAACGCATCGGATCCATGGTGCGGTGAGGATACACCGTATCATGCCAGGCTCGTGCCTATCCTATGCGCTCCAATGGTGCACGGCTTGCCCTGCGAGCGCGCATGAGGCCTTCCTGAGCGGTACTCGCAATCAGCCGCCCGTCACGCGTAAAGATGCTGGCGCGCGTAAAGCCGCGCGCGCCCGATGCGCTCGGACTGTCGATCGAGTAGAGGAGCCAATCATCAACGCGCACCGCACGATGAAACCAGACCGCGTGATCGATACTGTTCTCAACGTGTTCACAGACGAAAGAACCCTTTCTCGCAGCCTTGCGGGCGCGCGAGGTGGGATGGCATAGCCTGCTGGCGCGCACGAATAGCTGACACGCCATATGCACGGCGCGGCGCAACTCTGTCAGAGTGCGTAACGGATCGCCATCGAGCGATGCCGCAGCAGCTACTGCTTTGCGGGCATGGCAAAGTCGGCCTTCACCGCTTGCGCTCCCGGCCAGCGCTGCGTAACGGTCTTCAGGCGCGTATAGAAGCGCACGCCTTCGGCGCCGTGCATGCTGTGATCTCCGAACAGCGAATTACGCCAACCGCCAAAGCTGTGGAAGGCCATTGGCACGGGGATCGGAACATTGACGCCCACCATGCCAACTTCAATCGCGCGTGCGAAATCGCGCGCGGCCTCGCCGCTGCGGGTGAATATGGCGGTGCCGTTTGCGTACTCGTGGGCGTTGATGAGTTGCACGGCTGCCGCGATATCGGGCACGCGCACGACACATAAAACAGGTCCAAAGATTTCCTCGCGGTAGATGCGCATTTGCGCGCGTACGGCGTCAAATAATGTGGGCCCGAGGAAGTAGCCGGACTCATGACCGGCAACGGTAAGATCGCGCCCATCGAGGACGAGATGCGCGCCTTCCGCGACGCCGAGATCGATGTAGCCGCGCACCCGCTCAAGGTGCGCCTTGGTCACCAGCGGTCCCATCTCGATTCCGCTCGCGTCGGGCGGCCCAACTTTAAGCTGCCCGGCACGTTTGAGCAGCTGTTCTATCAAAGCGTCCGCCGTGGCACCACCCACGGCCACTGCGACGGAGATGGCCATGCAGCGCTCGCCCGCTGATCCGTAGGCCGCGCCCACGAGCGCCTCGGTTGCGGCTTGCAGATCCGCATCAGGCATGATCACCATGTGGTTTTTCGCGCCGCCCAAGGCCTGCACGCGCTTGCCATGCGCCATACCTTCCGCCTGGATGTGGCGTGCAACCGCAGTGGAGCCAACAAAGCTCACTGCCGCGACGAGTGGATGCGCAAGGAGCGCGTCGACCGCGACCTTGTCGCCTTGAACGACGTTGAACACCCCGTCCGGAAGCCCCGCCTCCTGCAGCAGTTCCGCGAGCAGGAGCGAGACCGAAGGATCGCGCTCGGAAGGCTTCAGAATGAAAGCGTTCCCGCAGACCAACGCGATCGGGAACATCCACATCGGCACCATCGCCGGAAAATTGAACGGCGTGATGCCAACCACCACGCCGAGCGGCTGGCGCCAGCAATAGCTGTCAACACCCGCGCCGACGCTATCGCTGAACTCGCCCTTCAGAAGCTGCGGTGCACCGCACGCGAACTCCACGACGTCTAGGCCGCGTGCCACCTCAGCCTGCGCATCGGGCAGAGTCTTGCCGTGCTCTTCACTCAGCGCGCGTGCGATGCGCTGCACATTCTGATTGAGGAGTTCCTGGAAACGAAACATGACGCGCGCGCGGCGCGGTGGCGGCACATCCGCCCAGCCGCGAAATGCGCTCGATGCGCATTGCACCGCGGTGTCCACTTCGGCCGCGGTTGCGAGCGCCAGTTCGCGCACCTGTCGTCCATACGAAGGATTGAACACCGCGACTCGCGCTCCAAGCGGGTCGACCATTCTGCCGCCAATCCAATGGCTGACGAGCGCAGTTGATGCGGCAAGCGGCGATATTTGAGCAACACTCACAGAAAGTTCTCCTCAGACAACCGGCACGGCGCGTAACGCCCGCCGCAGTCCTTCGACCATAGCCACGATGTCGTTCTCACTGCAGATGAATGGCGGCGCAACAGCGATGGCATCACCAGCGAAGCGCACGAGCAGGCCCTCATCAAGTGCCCTTTCGAACACGCGCATTGCCGCAACGCCCGGCTGGCCCGCGACCGGCGCGCACTCAAGCGCTGCGGCAAGGCCGATATTGCGGATGTCAGTTACATGCGGTTCGCCTTGGAGCGAATGCATTGCGTTCTCGAGGACTGGCGCGAGCCGTGCGGCGCGATCAAACAGCCGCTCGCTCGCGAGCGTGTCGAGTGCGGCGTGCCCCGCCGCTATGGCGAGCGGATGACCGGAATAGGTGTAGCCGTGAGAAAATTCGATCGCGTGCGCGGGCCCCGTCATGAATGCCTGATAGATTTCCTCGCGAACCAGTACGCCTCCGAGCGGAACCACACCGTTACTGACAGCCTTCGCGAATGTGATCATGTCCGGCACGACGCCGAAGTAGTCCGCTGCAAAGGGCTTGCCCAGGCGGCCGAAGCCCGTAATGACCTCGTCGAAGATCAAGAGAATGCGGTGCCGTGAGCAGATCTCTCGCAGTCGCTGCAGGTAGCCCTTCGGCGGCACGATGACACCGCTCGAGCCTTGCATCGGCTCCACGACGACGGCGGCAATATTTGACGCGTCGTGAAGTGTCACGATCCGCTCGAGATCGTCAGCCAGATGCGCGCCCCATTCGGGCTCCCCACGGCTGTATGCCATGTGCTTGGGGTTCCAGGTGTGCGGCAGATGATCGACGCCTGCGACCATGAGGGACCCGAACATTTTGCGGTTGGCTGCTATTCCGCCGATCGAGATGCCGCCCAAACCCACGCCGTGGTAAGCGCGCTCACGGCCGATGAAGCGTGTACGGGTGGCTTCGCCTTTCACGCGGTGGTAGCCGACCGCGATCTTCATAGCCGAATCGATGGCCTCCGAGCCGGAGTTCACAAAGAACACCTGGTCATTCGGTCGGCCGGCGAGCGCGGCGATCTTGGCGGCCAGAGTGAACGCTGCCGCGTGGCCGATCTGAAAGCCCGGGCTGTAGTCGAGGTTCTCGACTTGGCGCTGCACGGCGCTGACGATGGCCGGGTGTGCGTGACCGAGCGGTGAGCACCACAGCCCCGACAGGCAGTCAAATACGGTTCGGCCGTCCGCCAATGTGTAATGACAGCCGCGCGCGCCGGTAACCAGCAGCGGATGTTTCTTGAAATAGCGGTTGTGCGTAAACGGCATCCACAGTGCGCGCAGGTCAAGGTCGGAGCTGTCGGGATGCAACCGGCTTGCGTTTGTCATATATGCCACTCAAACAGCCTGTTCAGCGCCCAAGCGCGCCGCAGCGGCGCAAAAGCGCCCCGGCAGTGGTCAGCAAAAGGGGCCATGCGTTGTGCATTGCAGCTGTGTGCTGTCCAACTCCGCGCTTACGAAAAGTATATGAAATCAATGGTTCGCGCGATCTTGTGCGCTCTCGGGGCGCCCCAACCCTGGGGGCTGCATCGCTGCTCGCAAGAACCCGTCGGCAGGAGGAACCGAAGCTGTCTTCGGGGGTTTTTACAGCGACGATTTCTTTCATATGAGGTGTGTGTATGCGTGGCAGAAAAATATGGGTAGCAGCGAGCGCCGTGAGCTTGGCATTGGTGTCCGGTGCGGCCTTCGCCGACGATTCGACCATGAAAAGCGACCAGCCGGTTACGGATTCTTATATTACAACCAAGGTCAAGGCTGAGCTAACAAAAGACAGCGTGACCAAGGCCAGGCACATTCACGTCACCACCAAGGACGGCATTGTGATGCTTAAGGGTAACGTGAATTCGGATGCCGAGAAGCAGAAGGCCGAACAGGATGCGAGCGGCGTTAAGGGCGTATCGCACGTCGAAAACAACCTGGAAGTCAAAGCGCACTAGCCCCCAGATTGCGTCTTTACGGGGATTGAAGTTTCATGGCGTGTTCCGCAAACAGCGCGGCACACGCCTGATCTTCGCTTGCCGACGATCATCGTCAGCAGGCGCCGACACACCGGTGCGGCAATCGCCACATCGGCATACGTCCTCCACCGACTCGGCCTTAACATCACGTGTCTTATTGTGTGGCCGGCAGTACAGGAGAAGCTTCATGACCAATGCCTCTGAACTTGGTACGGAACGTCCACAACCGTCTGATCCGCACACCCCGCCCGCGCCCGCGGACCCGCCAGAGCCCGAGCCAGTGCGCGATCCACCAATTTACCCGGAATACGACGATGCGCTCGAAGAGGTTCGTCAGGCTCGCGGGGCTGACGGGGTCGAAGCGACGGATGCCTCTCCCGACGCTGTTGTTTACCCTGGAGCTGTGCAATAGATGAACTATTCGTGGACAGCTCGAACGGTGACCATGCCTGACTTGTGACAAAGATTTAGATCGTAGGCACGGACCCGGGCATTCATTGAGCGAAAGACTACGGTAGCGCGCGAACATGCGTGGGGTAGTGTTTAACTATCATGCCGCCGCAATGATCGCGTGCGCCGCTCGCAGCACCTCCGGCACAATCTCCGCAACATCCGCAGCTTGGGTTCGACTCGGCCAATCTGCGATCACAGATTCTTGACGGCAGGAGCGCGCGCCGGTAGTTTGCCTACCATGAAGAACCCGATGTCGAGCGCAGACCTTGCGGAACTCCGGCGCATGGATGTTGCGCATCATCTGCCGGCGCAGAGCGATTACAAACTGCAAGAGGAGCTGGGCGGCAGCCGCATTATCGTGCGGGCGGACGGCTGCACGATCCATGATGCGGAAGGGCACTCCATGCTGGACGGCATGGCGGGCCTGTGGTGCGTGAACGTCGGCTACGGCCGCGAGGAGCTTGCGCGTGCAGCCTACGAGCAGATGCTCGAGCTGCCTTTCTACAATACGTTCTTCAAGACAGCGACGGCGCCGGCCATTCGCCTCGCAGCGCAGGTCGCGTCCCGCTTGGGCAACGACCTCACCCACATCTTCTTTGGTAGCTCCGGATCAGAAGCCAACGACACGGCTTTTCGGCTCGCGCGCCACTATTGGGCGTTGCGCGGCCAACCGCAGCGGCAGATTTTCATCAGCCGCTGGAACGCTTATCACGGCTCAACCGTCGCCGGCGCAAGCTTGGGCGGCATGAAGGCCATGCACGCCCAAGGCGGGCTGCCGATTCCCGGCATTGCACACGTCATGCAGCCCTATTGGTTCGGCGAAGGATTTGGCGAGGACCCGGCCAAGTTCGCTGCGCGCGCAGCGCAAGCGATCGAGACGCGCATTCTCGAGGTCGGTGCGGAGAATGTCGCCGCCTTTATCGGCGAGCCGGTGCAAGGCGCGGGCGGCGTCATTATTCCGCCACCGGGCTATTGGCCGCTGGTTGCCGCCATTTGCCGCAAATATGGGATTCTGCTCATCATCGACGAGGTGATCTGCGGGTTTGGGCGCTTAGGTCGCTGGTTCGGCTTTCAGCACTACGGCATCAAACCGGACATCGTCTCGATGGCAAAGGGCCTATCGTCGGGTTATCTGCCGATTTCCGCGACCGCAGTCGCTGCGCCCATCGTCGCGGAGCTGAAGCGCGCGGGCGGCGACTTCGTGCACGGCTACACCTATTCGGGCCATCCGACGGCGGCGGCGGTTGCATTGAAGAATCTCGAGATCATCGCGCGCGAGCATTTAGTGGAGCGGGTCGCGGCCGACGTGGGGCCCTATCTTGCAAGCGCACTTGCGCGCTTGAATGGCCATGCGATCGTAGGCGAGACGCGCTCCCTCGGCTTGATCGGCGCGCTCGAGATCGTCGCGCGCCGCGGCACCAACGAGAGATTCTGCGGCAAGGAGGGCACGGCCGGACCGATTGTGCGCGATGCTTGCATCAGAAATGGCCTCATGGTGCGCGCCATCCGCGATTCAATCGTGACGTGTCCGCCGCTCATCATCACGCACGCCGAGATCGATCGGCTGGTGGAGATTCTCGAACGCTCGCTGACCGAAGCGCACGCGCAGCTGCGTGCGCTTGCCGCCGCGGCCTGACAGCAGTTTGCCGGCTTCACGAGCGACTGTCGGGTCCTTGCTGCATGCCAACGTGCACCAGGAGTTGCGCCGGCGCTTCGTGACTGGGCGGATCATGCCGGGCAGTACTTTGTCGACGCGCGGGCTTGCGCTGGAATTGGGCGTAAGCCAAACGCCGGTGCGTGAAGCGTTGAGCCGTCTTGCCGCCGATGGCGCGGTGCAGATCCGCTCCAAACGAAAGATCGTCGTGCCGCCGATGACGGCGGACCGGTTTCGTGATCTGCTGCGTTGCCGCGAACTACTTGAACCGGAAGCCGCGGTTGCCGCGCTGCCGCACATCGACCCGGCGCGCTTGAAGAAACTGAAATCGATCGATGACTCCATTGGCAAGGCGCTCAAGAGCGGTGACGTCAACGCCTACATGGAAGGCAATTACAGCTTCCACTTTCTCATCTACTCGGCGCAGCCGCGGCGCACGCTCCTGCAGCTCATCGAAACCCTATGGCTGCAATTCGGGCCGTTTATGCGGGTCGTGTACGGCCGCTTCGGCACCGCCAATCTCACCGACCAGCACGAAGTCATGCTACGCGCGATGCGCGCTCACAATGCCACACACTTAAAGCGCGCACTTCTCGCTGACATCCGCGACGGCATGGGCTTGATCGGTGCGAGCGGCTTTGCGGCCGCGGCGCACAAGGCGCGTGATCTTGGCGCGGGTTGAGGCTTCGTGTATGCTCGTTTCACAGAATCTGTGATCACACATTTAGCGGCTGATGGCCGCCGTCTTGACCGCGTCGTTGCGCGGGCCGCCCCATGTCGAATCGCCAATCTGCAAACGCGCTCGCCCCGAGCAGCATCCACGCGCCCTCGTACTATGCGGCGAGCGTCGCGCA
>DAITPA010000020.1:0-17985 GCA_036833805.1 Steroidobacteraceae bacterium
CCCGAGGGCTTCCAGCACTTGGTGCAACCACAGGCATGATTGAAGGCAACGTCGCCTTTGATGGCGACAGTCACCGGGTTTTGTGTGCATTTGCAGGTGAGCGTGCCGCCGGCGAAATTCGCCGAACCTTGCTTTACGCCCTGATCAACGGACGGATGAATAGAAACAGCCATGATGAACCCCTCTTCTCTTAAACGATTATTACGTATGTCGAACCCGCTCTCGCCAGCAGCCTTCGCTGGCGGCGGCTTGCCTTGAGTGAAGCGTTAAAACGTTACGACGCTGCGGATCGATTCACCCTTGTGCATCAGATCGAAGGCATCGTTGATCTTCTCGAGCGGCATCACATGGGTAATGAGGTCGTCGATGTTGATCTTCTTATCCATATACCAGTCAACAATCTTCGGCACTTCGGTGCGGCCGCGGACACCGCCGAACGCCGTGCCCTTCCACACCCGTCCGGTGACGAGCTGGAATGGCCGCGTCTTGATCTCCTGCCCGGCGCCGGCGACACCGACGATGACTGAGACGCCCCAGCCGCGATGGCAGCATTCGAGCGCCTGACGCATGAGATCGACGTTGCCCACGCACTCGAAGCTGTAGTCGGCGCCGCCGTCGGTGAGCGCAACCAGGTGCGCGACGAGATCGCCGCCGACTTCCTTCGGATTGACGAAATGCGTCATGCCGAACTTCTCGGCGAGCACCTTTCTCCTCGGATTGACGTCGACGCCGATGATCTTGTTGGCGCCCACCATGTGCGCGCCCTGGATGACATTGAGCCCGATGCCGCCCAGGCCAAATACCACGACATTGGCGCCCGCCTCGACCTTGGCGGTGTTCAGCACCACGCCGACGCCGGTCGAGACGCCACAGCCGATGTAGCACACCTTCTCGAAAGGCGCGTCCTCGCGGATCTTAGCGAGCGCAATCTCGGGCAGTACGGTGTAGTTGGAGAACGTCGAGCAGCCCATGTAGTGGTGCACCATCTGGCCGTCGAGCGAGAAGCGGCTCGTGCCATCCGGCATGACGCCCTTGCCTTGGGTGGCGCGAATGGCGGTGCAGAGATTGGTTTTCTGCGAGGTGCAGGACTTGCACTGCCGGCATTCGGGCGTGTACAGCGGGATCACATGGTCGCCCTTTTTGAGCGTGGTCACGCCGCGGCCGATGTCGACGACGACTCCCGCGCCTTCGTGTCCGAGGATCACCGGGAACAGGCCCTCCGGATCGGAGCCGGAGCGCGTGAATTCGTCTGTGTGGCAGACACCGCTGGCCTTGATCTCGACCAGGACTTCGCCGTCCTTGGGGCCCGCAAGATCAAGGTTGACGACTTCCAGGGGCTTACCGGCCGCGTACGCGATGGCTGCTTTTGTTTTCATGATCGATCAGGCCTCCAAAGATTCAACAGGCTGCGGTTTCTCCCGGCCGGCGAATGTACCGCGAACGTCCACGCGAAGAAACTCAATCGCCCCGAGCAGGCGATGAAGTGAGTCGTGCGCGTCACACTATGGATCCGGGGACAGCTAAGGCTAGGCCATGGCGCCGTGCCGGTCGCTAGATCAGTAGCTTGCGCGCGCCTTCGATCCTCGTCTTGCTCTCATCCTCACCATCATCCTTGGGCGGCACCGCCTTGCCACGCACCACCGCCGGGCGCGCCGCAATGAGATCGTGCCAGCGCCTAAGGTGGTCAAGGCCGTCAAGGCTCACACCCGACCAGTCATGCCCCTGCACCCAACTCCAGTTGGCGATGTCCGCAATCGAGTATTCACCGGCAAGAAATGTATGGTCGGCAAGCCTGCGATCAAGCACGGCGAACAGCCGCCGCACTTCGCGCTGGTAGCGCTCAATGGCGTAGGGAATTTTCTCCGGCGCGTAGCGAAAGAACACGTTCGCCTGCCCCATCATGGGGCCGACGCCGCCCATCTGAAACATGAGCCACTGCATCACCTGCGAGCGCCCCGGCACATCCTTTGGCAGAAGTTTGCCGGTCTTCTCCGCAAGATAAATCAAGATCGCGCCCGATTCGAACACCACGAAATCATTTAAGTCGTGATCGATGATCGTCGGAATGCGGCCGTTGGGATTTAGCGCGAGGTACCAATCTTGCTTGTGCTCACCGTCGGCGAGTTTGATGTGCCTATAGCTGTATGGCAGACCCATCTCCTCGAGCGCGATCGAGACCTTGAATCCGTTGGGCGTATCGGCCGTCAGTAATTCGATCATCTCAGGGTGGTCCTCTTAAGCTGCGCTAACGTGTAAGGTGGGTCGCGCGCACGCCGTGCGCCCGAGGTTCGCGTGGCAGGAGGATAGCGCCGCGCATTGCAGTGTATCTACGCGAGGAGTCTTGCGCATGCGCATGAAAAAGCTGGGTGGCACGGGCCTCGTCGTCTCCGAAATTTGCCTCGGCACGATGACCTTCAGCAATGGCGAAGGGTTTTGGGGCCCGATCGGCAATACCGACCAGGCGACCGCCACCGGCATCGTCAAGAGCGCCATCGATCACGGCGTCAACTTCATCGACACCGCCGATGTCTATTCCAACGGCGTGGCTGAGACCATGACGGGGGCGGCGCTCAAGCAACTCGCACTGCCGCGCGACCAGTTCGTGCTCGCGACCAAAGTTCTGGGGCGCATGGGACCCGGCGTCAACCAATCCGGCCTGTCACGCGCGCATATTCTGCATTCGGTCGATGCGAGCCTTAAGCGCCTGCAGCTTGATTACATCGATCTTTATCAAATACACGGCCGCGACCCGTTGACGAGCCTTGCAGAGACGCTCGATGCGCTCGATGCCTGCGTGCGCGCCGGCAAGGTGCGCTACATCGGCCTCTGCAATCTGCCGGCCTGGGAGATCGCCAAGGCGCTGGGGGTTTCCGAACAGCGGGGGCTTGCGCGCTTCCAGAGCGTGCAGGCCTATTATTCGATCGCTGGGCGTGACCTGGAACGCGAGATCGTGCCGCTCTGCAACGATCAGAATCTTGCGATCCTGCCGTGGAGTCCGCTTGCAGGAGGCATCCTGTCCGGCAAGTTCGTGCGCGATGGCGCGGGACCCGCCGGTTCGCGCCGCGCGACGTTTGATTTTCCGCCGATCGATCGCGAGCGCACTTTCCGCGTCATTGACGTCATGCGCCCGATAGCGAATACGCATGCCACATCGGTTGCGCGCGTCGCGCTTGCGTGGCTGCTGCAACAAAGCGCGGTGACGTCCGTCATCATCGGCGCGCGCACCAACGAGCAGCTCGTCGATAACCTGGGCGCAACGGATTTGAAACTCACGCGCGCTGACCTCACCGCGCTCAACAACGCCTCGGCGCTGCCGAGCGAATATCCGGGCTGGATGCTCGAGCACCAGACATCTGACCGAGCGAGCGTCGTCAAATAGGCGCGTCGCTAGACGCGCTCAAGGATCATCGCAATGCCCTGTCCGACGCCGACGCACATGGTACAAAGCGCGTAGCGCGCGCCCATTGCCGCAAGCTGATAGGTCGCGGTGGTCGCAAGCCGCGCCCCCGACATTCCAAGGGGGTGCCCGAGTGCAATCGCCCCGCCGTTGGCATTGACGTGCGCGGCATCCGCGGCAACGCCCAGTTCGCGCAGCACCGCAATCGCCTGCGAGGCGAAGGCTTCGTTCAACTCGATGACGTCCATCTGCGCGACATCAAGAGCCGCGAGGCGCAGCGCGCGGCGCGTCGCCGGTACAGGCCCCATACCCATGATGCGCGGCGCGACTCCGGCTGTGGCGGCCGTGACGATGCGCGCGCGCGGCGTCAGGTTGAAGCGGGCGACGGCCGCCTCGGACGCGACGATGAGCGCGCAGGCGCCGTCGTTGATGCCCGACGCGTTGCCCGCGGTGATGGTGCCATTGACGCGAAACGGCGTCGGCAGCCTGGCCAGCTGTTGCAGCGTTGTGTCGGGGCGCGGATGCTCATCAGCTTTCACGACGAGCGCATTGCCCTTGCGCTGCGCGATCGCAACGCTCATGAGCTCAGCCGCGAAGAAGCCGCGCGCATGGGCGGCGGCGTAGCGCTCCTGACTGCGCAGCGCAAAGCGGTCCTGCTCATCGCGACTGACGCCGAACTCTGCGGCGACGTTCTCGCCGGTCTGCGGCATCGAGTCGATCCCATACTGTTCTTGCATGCGCGGATTGACGAAGCGCCAGCCGATCGTCGTGTCGTAGATCTGCGCGTCGCGGCTGAATGCCGCATCGGCCTTTGCCATCACGAATGGCGCGCGCGACATCGACTCAACCCCACCTGCGATCACAAGCTCGGCCTCGCCCGACTTCACGGTGCGCGCCGCGACGGCGATCGCATCAAGGCCCGAGCCGCAGAGCCGGTTCAAGGTCACCCCCGGCACTGCAACCGGCAATCCGGCGAGCAGCAGCGCCATGCGCGCAACATTGCGATTGTCCTCGCCCGCCTGGTTCGCGCAACCGAGGATGACTTCATCGACTGCCGCTGCATCCACCGCGGGATTGCGCTTAAGCAGCGCCGCGAGCGGCAGCGCCGCAAGATCGTCGCTGCGCAGCGTTGCGAGCGCTCCGCCGTAGCGGCCGATCGGCGTGCGCACGGCATCGCAAATGAAGGCTTCTGCCATTGCCCCACGACCTCTTACGTTAAACTGCCGCCATGCTGAAGTCCCTGCCGCCCGCCACCCGCGCCATCATCGCTGCAAACGTCATCGCGTTCTTGCTGCAACTGTACATCGGCGAGGCTCTGTTGCAGCAGTTTGCGCTGTGGCCGCTGGGGACCCTGTTCCAGCCCTGGCAGATCGTCACCTATGCTTTCCTGCACGGCAGCTTTGCGCACATCTTCTTTAACATGTTCGCGCTCTTCATGTTCGGCCGCCCGCTTGAATACTTCTGGGGCAGCCGCCGCTTCACGGTGTACTACTTTGCCTGTGTGATTGCCGCCGGGGCAACGCAACTTTGGACCTCGGTGCTGGCAAACTCGACGGAGGCCACGGTCGGCGCCTCCGGCGGCGTATTTGGACTGCTGCTCGCATTTGCGATGTACTTTCCGCGGCAGCGCATCACGCTCCTGTTCCCGCCTATTCCGATGCCGGCGTGGCTGTTCGTATCGCTCTATGGCGTGCTGGAATTGGTGCTCGGAGTGACGAATACCCAGGCGGGCGTTGCACACTTCGCCCACTTGGGCGGGATGTTGGGCGGCGCGCTCGTGATTCTCTACTGGCGCGCCCGCCGCACGCCGACCTTGAAATAGGGCCCTGCACCCGTTCAGAATCGCGCGCCGTGAACGGGCGCCTTCAGGAACTTTCCGGGTGCGCCCCCCTCTATCCATGCGAATTCTATGATCCAAGTCGAACATCTGAGCAAGCGCTACCATGCGCTCACCGCGGTCGACGACCTGAGCTTCGAAGTCGCGCCGGGCGAGGTGCTGGGGTTTTTGGGGCCGAACGGCGCCGGCAAGACGACGACCATGCGCATGCTTGCGGGCTTCATCAGCCCCACCGCCGGCACGGCAAGCATCTGCGGCCACGACATTGAGACCGATACGCTGGCAGCGAAGAAGTCGATCGGCTACCTGCCCGAAGGCGCGCCGCTCTACGGCGAGATGACGGTGCAGAGCTTCCTGGAATTCATCGCCGACCTCAGGAACTTGACCGGCAGCATGCGCCGCAATCGGCTTGAATACGCGATTGGCAGACTGCAGCTTGGGAGCGTCACTGAGCAGACGATCGAGACGCTTTCAAAAGGCTTCCGCCGCCGCGTCGGACTTGCGCAGGCGCTGATGCAGGATCCGCCGGTGCTGATCCTCGATGAGCCGACCGACGGGCTTGATCCCAATCAGAAACACGAAGTGCGCACGCTCATCAACGAGATGTCGCGCGACAAGATCATCATCATCTCAACCCACCTCCTCGAGGAGGTGGATGCGGTGTGCACGCGCGCCATCATCATCGCGCGCGGACGCATCGTCGCCGACGACTCCCCGCAGGGCCTCGCGGCGAAATCCCGCTACTACAATGCCGTGTCGTTGCAGCTTGAGAATCCGCAGCAGCTTGCAGCGGCGCGCGCCGCCATCGAAGCACTGCCGTTCGTTGCCGCGGTCGAAGTCAGCGAGCGCGACGCACGCCTGACGGCGCTGCCGCGCGCCGGCGCGCAGATCCTGCCCGCCTTGAGCGAGCTTGCCGCGCGCCAGGGACTGAAGTTGAAGGAACTGCATCTTGAGTCCGGGCGGCTCGATGAAGTGTTCCGCACCATCACCGCGTAACGGAAAGGATCACTCATGCGTAACGTGGGCGTCATCATGCGCCGTGAGCTTGGAAGTTACTTCGCAACCCCGCTTGCGTACGTCTTCATCCTGATCTTTCTCGTGCTCGCGAACGCCTTCACGTTCTATCTCGGCGGGTTCTTCGAGCGCGGACAGGCGGATCTGGCGCCGTTCTTCAACTTTCACCCTTGGTTGTATCTGTTTCTGATTCCGGCGCTCGCGATGCGGCTGTGGGCGGAGGAGAGAAAGACTGGCAGCATCGAGCTTCTGCTGACACAGCCCGTTACGCTGTGGGAAGCGGTGCTCGGCAAATTCATCGCCGCCTGGATATTCGCAGCTCTCGCCCTGGCATTGACCTTCCCCATCTGGATCACGGTCAATTATTTGGGCAAGCCCGACAACGGCGCGATTCTGGCGGGTTACGTCGGCAGCCTGCTCTTAGCCGGCGGCTTTCTCGCCATCGGCTCGTGCATGTCGGCGCTGACGCGCAATCAGGTGATCGCCTTCATCCTGGGCGTCGTCGTCTGCTTCGTGTTTCTGCTCGCGGGCTTTCCGCTGGTGCTCGACGTGTTTCGCAGCTGGGCGCCGCAGGCGCTCATTGATGCCATCGCCTCGTTGTCGTTCCTCACGCACTTCGAATCCATCGCCAAGGGCGTCATCGACATCCGCGATTTGTTGTATTTCGCGATGCTGATTGCCTTTTTCCTGCTTGCGACCACGATTGCGCTCGACGTTCGCAAGGCCGAGTAGAGACGAGGGCCCACACGCCATGATCAAACGTTCGACACTTGGCGGCGGCACCCTCCTGGCATTGACGCTGCTGTTCGTTGGACTGACGATCCTGTTTGATCATGCGCTGCACGGCTGGCGGCTTGATCTTACGCAGAACCGGCTGTACTCAACCTCCCCCGGCACCGATCGGATCCTGAAGAGCCTTAAGGAGCCGGTGAACCTGTACTTCTTCTTTACCGAGAAGAGCGCCTCGCAGCTGCCGGTGCTGAAGACCTACGGGGGGCGCGTGCGCGAGTTCCTCGAGGAGCTCGCGGCACGCTCCAACGGCAAACTCATCCTGCACCAGGTCGATCCACAGCCGTTCTCCGAGGATGAGGATCGCGCTGCTGAGCTTGGCGTGCGCGCCACTTCGCTTGGCGGCTCGAACGGCCAGCTTTATTTCGGTCTCGCCGGCACGAACTCAACCGACGGCCACGCGGCGATCGAGTTTTTCGATCCGGGCAAGGAAGCGTTCCTGGAATACGAAGTCGTCAAACTGATTCACGAACTCGCCAATCCCAAGAAGCCGGTGTTGGGCTGGCTTACAGGCCTGCCGATGGCGCCGGGCGTCGACCCGCAGTCGGGGCAGATGCGCGACCCTTGGGTCATCTACTCGCAGGCGCAGCAGCTCTTTACGATCCGCTCTGTCGATCCGGCCGCTGCCAAAATTGATGCCGACATCGATGTGCTGGTGCTTGTGCACCCGAAGAATCTTGCGCCCGCCACCTTGTTTGCGATTGACCAGTATGTGCTGAAGGGCGGTCACATTGCCGTGTTCGTCGACCCGATCGCCGAGGCCGACCAGAGCGGTGCCGATCCGCAGAATCCGATGTCCGCCATGACCGCTGACAAGTCCTCCCAGCTCGCGCCGCTGCTTGCCGCCTGGGGCGTCGACTTCAATCCGAAGCAAGTGATCGCCGATGCAAAGCAGGCCCTGTCCGTATCGCTGCACGAGAGCGAGGCGCCCTCCAGGCACTATGGGATTCTCGGGCTTACTCAGCAGAACTTTAATAAGAGCGACGTCGTCACCTCCGGGCTCTCCAGTGTGAACGTCGCGATGAGCGGCTACTTGAAACCCGCCAAAGGCGCGACCACACGCTTTGAGCCTCTGCTGTTGACCAGCAATCAGGCGGAGCCTCTGCCGGTCGAGCGCTTTGCCATGCTGTTTGACCCCGGCACTTTGCGTGACGGCTTTCGCGCCACCGGCGAGCGCTACGCGATCGGCGCGCGCGTCACCGGCAATATCAAGACGGCTTATCCGGCAGGGCCGCCCGCCGGCGTGACACTCTCCCCCGGCGCGAGCGTTCTCAAAAATTCGCTCAAGCCGCTGCAGCTCGTCGTCTTTGCCGACGTCGACATGCTGGCGGATTACATGTGGGTCAGGCAGCAGAACTTGTTTGGCCAGCATGTCGCGCAGGCCTGGGCCAACAATGGCGACCTCGTTCTCAACGTGCTGGACAACCTCGCCGGCAGTGCCGATCTCATCAGCGTACGCGGCCGCGCGACCTTCACGCGGCCGTTTGAGCGCGTCGAAGCACTGCGCAGAAGCGCCGATGAGCGCTTCCGATCCAAGGAGCAGGAGCTCGAGCAGCAGCTGCGGAGCACTGAAGAGAAGCTGACAGCACTCGAGTCGCGGAGGAATGACAAATCTTCCCTGATCCTCACACCCGAGCAGGAGCGCGAGCTCGGGCGCTTCCAGGATGAGAAGGTGCAGGTGCGCAAGGAGCTGCGCAACGTACGTCTGGGCCTCGATCAGGAGATTCGCAGTCTCGGCACGACGCTCAAGATTCTGAACATCATCATTGTGCCGGTGTTGCTGGCGGTGCTTGCGCTCATTGCGGTCGGTTGGCGGAAACGCAAACGCACGGCGCGCGCAAATGAGGCGCGCAAATGAGCGCGCGCCGCGTCTGCATCCTTCTCGTGGCGGGCGTGGTCGTGATCCTGGGCGCCTTGTGGGTCGCGTCGCAGCGGCATCTGGAAAAGGCGACCCTGGCAGGCGAGCTCGTGCTGCCGGGTCTTGAGAAGTCCGTGAACGATGTCACTGAAATTCATCTTGTAAAAGGTGATGGCGTGCGCACGACTTTGCAGAAGCGCCCCGCCGACTGGATCGTCGGGGAACGCGCCTACCCGGCCGATTCGGGGCGCGTGCGCAAGCTGCTCTTGGATCTGGGCGCGTTGCGCGTGGTTGAAGAGAAGACGCGCAATCGTGAGTTCTATGCGCAGCTTGGCGTTGAAGACAGCGCTTCACCCAAAGCCGCCGGCACGCTCGTCGAGGTCGTGACGCCAAAGAAAACCTTTGACCTCATTGTGGGCAAGCCCGCCGGAGGCAAGACCGGATTCGCGCGCGTTCCCCATGCCGAGCCGAGCCTCCTCGTACAACCGCTCATCAGCGTCGACGCCGATCCGCGGCGCTGGATCGATCGCAGCGTTGTCGATATCAGCGAGCAGCGCGTCAAAGAAGCCGTCATCGAAAGCGCCGCGGGGCCCTCCTATACGGCCGCCCGCCTGTCGCCGCAGCAGACCGACTACCAGGTGGCTGCCATCCCGAAGGGACGCACGCTTTCGAGCGCGGGCGCGGCGGACGGAGTAGGCAGCGTGTTTGCGGCGCTTGAGGCGGACGATGTGCGGCGCGCGCCGGCCGCCGCCAGCGATGCTGCAAGACCTGATCACGCGATCTTCCGCACCTTCAATGGCCTCGAGCTCGACGTCACGGGCCGCCTGGAAGACACGCACCACTACGTCGCGCTCCTGGCCCGTTCGACCGCGAAGGAATCGCAGGCCGAGGCCGACGCTGCCAATGCGCGCTTCGGCGGCTGGCAATTCGAGATTCCGAGCTACAAGTATCAGGCGATGTTCACGCCTGTTGAGCAGCTGTTGAAGCCGATTGAGCCGCCGAAGCCCAAAGCCACCAAGGCGGACGCGGCAAAGAAAAGCTCGAAAGCACAAGCCGCACCCGCGGCGCCCGCGGAGCCGCCGAACTAGAACGCGGTTCTTTTCAGCGCGCGCGCGCGAGCAGGCCTAACGACACCGCCACCAGCAGCGCCGTCGGCAGCCACGCGAGCACGACGGGATTTAACTGAAACACAATCGTGCCGCTTTCGATCAGGCGCTGCAGCAGGAAAAAGCCGAGGCCCAAGAGTAACCCCACGAGCGTGCGCGAGCCCGCGCCCGCGGAGCGCAGCGAACCCAGCACGAACGGAATGGCCAGCAGCACCGCAAAGGCGATCGCGACGGTGCGTGCGATCCGCGACCAGAAGGCAAAGACGTACGGCTGCACGTCAAGTTCATTGGCGCGGAAGTAGCCGATCAACCCCCAAAGCGCCGAGATATCAAGGTCGCTCGGATTCTCCACCGCGAGCCCGAGAAACCCAGCGCTGACCGTGGATTCGAGCACACGCGCGCCAATGGGCCGTGTGAGCACGCGCTCCGGAGTAAAACGCGACTCGGTGTAGTCGGAGAGGAGCCAGCTTCTGTTCTGTCCGGCGGTTGCGCGCACCGCGTGGCCGATCGCGAGCAGGCGATGCCCGGGGGAGAGCTCAAACACCTGCATGGCGCCGAAACGGCTGCCGCTCGACTCGCGCGTGACGTTCAGGATGACGTTGCCGTCGCGTACCCAGGCGCCGCCGTAACTCATGTCGGTGAACTTGTTGAAAGCCTTGTATTGCTTCGCCGCCTGCACGAGCTGCGGCCCGAGATACTCGCCGAGCGCAACTTCCAACGTGATGAGGATGAAGGCGGCTCCAAGTGCCGCCGCGGCCAATCGCGCAACCGAGATGCCGGTTGCGCGCATGACGGTGAGTTCGCTGCCGCGCGCGAGCGACCCTAAGCCAATGAGGGCGCCGATGAGCGCCACGATCGGCAGCGCCTGCCAGGCCAGCTGCGGCACGTTCAAGACCACGAACCAAACCGCATCGAGCGCAGAATAGTGCCCGACACCGATATCCTCCTGCTCGCCAATGAAGAGAAACAGGGCGCCCAACACCACCACTACGGCAAGCACGAGCGCCACCGCGCCCAAAATGCTACGAATGATGTAGCGGTCGAGTAATGTCATGCGGGACTTCTGTTGCGCAGGCGTGCAAGCGAGCTTGGGGCGAAGTAAACCCCGAGCGCGAGCAGCACCACTGCCGCATGCACCCACCACAGGCCCAGATACTCGGGCACCGTGCCGCGGGCGAGCCACACCTTGCCCGCCGACACGAGGTTCGCGTAGATCATATAAATCAGAATGGCCAGCCAGACACGCCCGTAACGGCCTTGCCGCGGCCGCAGACGCGCAAGCGGCACCGCAAGGAATGTCAGCACGATGCACATGACCGGCAAGGCGACTCGCCAATGAACTTCGGCGCGCCGGCCGGGGTCGTCGCTTTGCAGCAACTCGCGCGTCGGCACGGCCTCAAGCGCAGTCACGGCGTCGGACAGCTCCGGGACACGCACCGGAATCACGTGCTCGGCAAAGCGCACGATCCGGAACTCGGCGCTGCCGGGCACCCCTTCGAATCGCTCGCCATTGTAGAGCGTGAGGGTATGTGTCATGCCGTCCGCCGCGAGCGCATGCCGAGCCCGATCCGCGACCGCGACCTGCACGCGGCCGCCATACTCGCGCTCGACGAACACATGCAACAGCGCGCCCGCAGGATCGAGCCCCTCGGCGTACACGACGGCGCCGTCCGCGCCGCCGAAGGTGCGAAAGTGGCCCGGTGAGATCGGCGCGAACTGGCCGGCACGCAGTGCTGCGCTGCGCAGCGACAGCGAGCGCGTTACGGCCTGCGGGCCCAAGTCAAGAGTGAGCCAGGCGAGCGCCGCGGTGACGAGTGCCGCGAGCAGCGTCACCGGCCAGTACAGGCGCGCGGCCCCCACGCCGCAGGCAAGCGCCGCCGTGATTTCGCTGTCGTGATACAGCCGGCCGAAGGCAAGCACGACTCCCAGGAGAAGCCCGATCGGCGTCAGAATGCTCAAGTCCTGCAGTGCGCCGAGCCCGATGAGCTCGAGCACCACCTGTCTTGGATACTGGTTCTCGGCGGCGCGCGCCAGCACCCGGGCCATTTGATTCGTGAGCAGGATAACGAGCAATA
Source organism: Steroidobacteraceae bacterium (assembly GCA_036833805.1). Taxonomy (GTDB): domain Bacteria; phylum Pseudomonadota; class Gammaproteobacteria; order Steroidobacterales; family Steroidobacteraceae; genus PALSA-1196. The sequence continues at coordinate 12,077 of DAITPA010000020.1, forward strand.
CCCCGGTCACGACCAGCCAGCTTGCCAGCACCTCCCGCAGCACATAACGATCGAGAATCCGCCCCAAAGTGGGTGCCCTGCCGCTCAAGGCATGCCCGACAGAACGGCGGACGGCTCTTGAGTTAAACTTGGAAGTGCTGGACGCGCCGTGCGTGTGTGCATGAGTGGACGCGAATGGGACGGGGAAGGGAATCTAGCTCCCTAAGGTAGATCAGACGCGGCCGCGTCTCAATAGTTCGTAACCGGCCAAAGCTCAAGGCATCATGGGACTAAATCAATGCATTTCGATATTTGGACGACGGGACTTGCAACGCTAGCCGTCGACTGCGTCGTTCTCGGCGTCTTCGAAAAGGGCGAGCTCAACGAGGAGGCACGCACAGTGGATGCGGCATCGGGCGGGCGCCTCACGGTCCTCATGGGGCGCGGCGATTTTTCCGGAAAAAGCGGTGAAACCCTGCTGCTCACGGATCTGCCCGGCGTCAAGGCATCACGCGTGCTGCTCACCGGCCTCGGAGCCAAGAAGAATTTCAGCAGAAAGACCTATCGTCGCGCGCTGAGCGCCGCGATCAGCGCCGTCGCGCGCACGCGCATCACGAGTGTCGCAATCGCGCTTGCGCGCCCGGGGGCGAAAGAACTCGATGACTACTATCTAGGACGTGCTGCCGTAGAAATCACTGCATCGGCGCTCTATCAGGTGAACGATCTGAAGAGCGGCAAAAAGCCCAAGACGTCGGCGCTTGCGACTGTACTCACAGGCCCCGTGCGCAAAGCGGGTGCGACTGCCGCGCGGCGCGGCCTGGTGCACGGCACAGCGGTCGCGAATGCGATGCGCGTGCAGCGCGATCTTGCGAACTTGCCGGCGAACGTGTGCACGCCCACTTACCTCGCCGAGCGCGCGCGGGCGATGGCAAAGGGCGTCGCGTCACTCAAAGTACTGGTGCTCGATGATGCAGCGCTGCGGCGCGAGAAGATGGGTTGCTTCCTCGCCGTCGCGCAGGGCAGCGATGAGCCTGCGAAGTTCATCGTCATCGAGCACCGCCATTCCAAATCGGCGCCGACGGTCGCGCTGGTCGGCAAGGGCATCACCTTTGATACCGGCGGCATCTCACTCAAGGACCCCGGGGCGATGGACGAGATGAAGTTCGACATGAGCGGCGCGGCAGCCGTCATGGGTCTGCTCGGCCTCGCGGCCGAGCTGCGCTTGCCGCTCAACATCGTGGGCCTCCTTGCGGCTTCTGAGAACATGCCGAATGGACGCGCCATCAAGCCGGGCGACATCGTCACGAGCGCCGCGGGTTTGACGGTCGAGATCCTGAACACCGACGCCGAGGGCCGCCTTGTGCTGTGCGACGCGCTGCACTATGCGCGCCGCTTCAATCCAGCAGCCGTCATTGACATCGCAACGCTGACCGGTGCCTGCGTCATTGCCCTGGGCGCGCATCACACCGGCGTCATGGCAAACGACGATGCGCTCGCGCGCGAGATCGTCGCCGCCGGAGTGCGCGCCGATGATCGCGCTTGGCAGCTGCCGGTCACCGAGGAGTACGGCGAGCAGCTAAAGAGCAACTTCGCGGATTTTGCCAACATTGGCGGCCGCGAGGCGGGCGCGATCACGGCCGCGGCGTATCTTGCGAAGTTCACGCAGGGGATGAAGTGGGCGCACCTCGACATCGCAGGCACGGCTTACCTCGGCGGCGCGCACAAAGGCAGCACCGGGCGCCCGACCGCGCTGCTGGCGGACTTTCTGATCCATCGCGCCGGGCGGTGATGGAAAAAGTCTACGCGCCGCCAAATATCGAGCGGCGGATCTATGGATTCTGGGAGGCGCACGGCTGGTTCGCCCCGCACAGACCGGGCGCGCAAGCCTTTTGCATAGTCATTCCGCCGCCGAACGTCACCGGCACGTTGCATATGGGGCATGCCTTTCAGCACACGCTGATGGATGTGCTCACGCGCTATCACCGCATGCGCGGCGATGACACGCTTTGGCAACCGGGCACCGATCACGCCGGCATCGCAACCCAGATGGTGGTGGAGCGCAAACTCGAAGCCGAAGGCCTATCGCGTACCGCTCTCGGGCGCGAAGCCTTCGTCGAGCGCGTCTGGAAGTGGAAGGAACATTCAGGCGGCACGATCAGCGCACAGATGAGAAGGCTCGGCGTCTCGGTTGACTGGTCGCGCGAGCGTTTCACCATGGACGCGGGTCTGTCGCGCGCGGTCACCGAAGTCTTCGTGCGCCTGCACGAGGATGGACTCATCTACCGTGGGAAAAGGCTCGTCAACTGGGATCCGGTGCTGTTGACCGCGCTCTCCGACCTCGAAGTGCAGAGCGAGGAGGAGGACGGCCATCTGTGGCACCTGCGCTATCCGCTCGCGGACGGCCCGGGCGCGGTGGTGGTCGCCACCACGCGCCCGGAAACGCTGCTCGGCGACGCGGCGGTGGCCGTGAACCCGGAGGATGAACGCTATCGCCATCTGCTCGGCAAATCTGTGCTGCTGCCGCTTGCGGAGCGCCCCATTCCGCTGATCGCTGACGCTTACGTTGATCCCGCCTTCGGCTCAGGCTGCGTGAAGATCACGCCCGCGCACGATTTCAACGACTACGAGATCGGACTTCGGCACGGTTTACAGCAGATCAACATCTTCACGCCGCGCGCTCATCTCAATGACAACGTGCCGGCGCGCTTTCGCGGCCTCGATCGCTTCGAGGCGCGGAGGCGCGTCGTCGCCGAGCTGCAGGCGGCAGGGCTCATCGAGCGCATCGAGAAACACCGGCTCATGATTCCGCGCGGCGATAGAAGCGGCGCCATTCTCGAGCCCTATCTCACCGACCAATGGTACGTGCAAGTCGCACCGCTCGCGGCGCCGGCAATCAACGCCGTGGAAAGCGGCCGCACGCGCTTCGTGCCGGAGAACTGGTCGAAAACGTATTTCGAATGGATGCTCAATATCAAGGACTGGTGCGTGAGCCGGCAGCTATGGTGGGGGCATCGCATTCCTGCATGGTACGACGCGCACGGCAGACACTACGTCGGCAGGAGCGAGCAGGAAGTGCGCACGAAGCACCAGCTTGATGCGCATACAGTGCTGCGCCAGGACGAAGACGTTCTTGATACCTGGTTTTCCTCGGCGCTCTGGCCGTTCTCGACGATGGGCTGGCCCGAAGAGACGGTTGCGCTTAGCAAGTACTACCCGACCAGCGTGCTCGTCACAGGCTTTGACATCATCTTCTTCTGGGTCGCGCGCATGATGATGATGGGCCTGAAGTTCATGGGCGATGTGCCGTTTCGTGACGTCTACATCACAGGGCTCGTGCGCGACGAGCACGGCGACAAGATGTCGAAGTCGAAGGGCAACGTCATCGATCCGCTCGACATTATTGACGGCATCGACTTGCCAGCGCTCATTGCCAAGCGCACCGGCGGCTTGATGCAACCGCAGTTGGCCCCCGAGATTGAGCGCGCGACGCGCAAAGCCTATCCCGAGGGTATCGCACCGCACGGCACGGATGCGCTGCGCTTCACGTTCGCGGCGCTCGCGGGCGCGAACCGCGACATCCGCTTTGACCTTGCGCGCGTGGCAGGCTACCGCAACTTCTGCAACAAATTGTGGAACGCTGCGCGTTTCGTCACGCTCATGGTGCCGGAGCCCGTTAAGGCAGACTGCGCTGCCGTCGACCTCTCGATTGGCGACCGCTGGATCCGTTCGCGCTTCGGGCGGCGGCTCGAGGAAGTGCAAACGGCTTTGGCCAACTATCGCTTCGACTTTGCAGCAACCGCGCTTTATGAATTCACCTGGGATGAGTTCTGCGCCTGGTATTTGGAGCTTACGAAACCCGTACTGCAGTCCGAGTCCACGCCGGACGCCGTCAAGCACGCCACGCGCGCAACCGTAGCCGGCGTGCTCGAAGCCTTGCAGCGTGCGTTGCATCCGCTCATGCCGTTCATCACGGAGGAGATCTGGCAGAAGACGGCGAAGCTTACCGGCAGGGGCGGCGCGACGATCATGCTCGAGCCCTATCCGCTGGCCGCTGAGTTTCCGAGCGACCCGGAAGCCGAACGCGAAGTCGCTTGGATTCAGGGCTTCGTGCTCGCGGTGCGGCAGATTCGCGGTGAGATGGATATCCGTCCGTCAAAGCTCATTCCAGTGCTCTTGAAGGACCCCGCGGCGCGCGACCGGGAGCACGTCGCGCGGCATCGCGCCTGTCTTGAAAAGCTCGCGGGGTTGCAGAGCATCACCATTCTCGAAGCGGGCGTCGCGGCGCCACAAGCGGCGACCGCGATGCTGGGTGAGCTCACGATTTTGGTGCCGATGGCTGATCTCATTGACGCCGCCGCTGAATCCGATCGTTTGGGCAAGCGCCTCGCGAAGGCGCGCCAGGACCTCGAAAAGACGCGCGCGCAGCTTAATAACGAAAGTTTTGTCGATCACGCGCCCGCCGCGGTCGTCGCAGCATTGCGCGCGCGCGCCATCGATCTTGAGCGCGCGGCGTTCGGGCTCGAAGCGCAGCTTGAGCGCGTGCGCGCTCTGGCGAACGCGTGATGCAGTCGGATCGCGCGGCGCTGCAACGGGCACTCGCATCCCTTGAAACCGTAATCTTGGGCAAACCGCGCCAAGTGCGCTTGTGTCTGGTGTGTCTGCTCGCGCGCGGCCACCTTCTGATAGAGGATGTGCCCGGTGTCGGCAAGACGACGCTGGCGCATGCGCTCGCGCACTTATTGGGGCTCGTGTGGCAGCGCGTGCAGTTCACGAGTGACCTCTTGCCGGCGGACATCATCGGCGTATCCGTGTTCGATCGCTCGCGGCAGCTGTTTGAATTCCGCAAGGGCCCGATATTCACGCAGCTGTTGCTCGCGGACGAGGTCAACCGCGCCAGCCCGCGCACGCAAAGCGCGCTTCTGGAGGCGATGGAAGAGCGTCAGGTGAGCGCGGATTTGACGACCTACCCTCTGCCCGAGCCCTTCTTTGTCGTTGCAACCCAAAACCCGCACGAGGAGGTCGGCACCTTCGCGCTGCCCGAATCGCAGCTCGACCGCTTTCTCATGCGCGTCACGCTCGGCTACCCTGACGCCACGCACGAACGCGAGCTTTTAAAAAGCGGCGCACGGCGCGAGCTCTTGCCGGCAATGACCGCGGCTGTAAGCTCAGCCGCTTTGCTGCGTATTCAGCAAGCGGTGCGCGCCGTGCACATCGCCGATGCGATCCTCGACTACACACTCGCTCTCATTGCGCGCACGCGCGCGCGTGCTGACTTGAAGCTCGGCCTTTCGCCGCGTGCCGGGCAGGGTCTCATTCACGCTGCGCAGGCTTGGGCCTATCTTGAGAACCGCGCGGCGGTGATGCCCGAGGACGTGCAGGCGGTACTGCCGGCAGTGATCGCACATCGCCTTGAGCGGCGCGAGGTAGTCGACGTGCGCACCGCACGCAGCCTGACGGACGAAATCTTAAAATCGGTTCCGGTGCCGCTCTAGAGCCGCTCGCCTATGAAGCGCTACCTCGGCGAACGCTTCGCAAGCTGGGCGCGCCAGCGCCAGGGCGCCGACGCCTTGCCGGTCAGCGTGCACCACCGCAGGATCTATATTCTGCCGACGCGCGCCGGCTGGAGCTTCGCGCTCCTGCTGTTCGGCATGTTCATCGCCGCCCTCAACTACAGTAACAGTATCGCGCTGTTCCTCACCTTCTGGCTCGGCGGCTTCGCGCTCGTCGTCATGCATCGCTGCCACCGCAATCTCCTGGGCGTGCGCATAACGGGCGCCACGACGGCGGCAACCTTTGCCGGCGGCACCGGGACGCTCGACCTCACCCTCGAGAATCCCGCCGCGCTCATCCGCTACGGCATCGAAGCCGATCTGCCGGGCGCGGCAGCGGTCGCACGCGCCTTATGCCACCACCGTGCGCGTCGCCAAGCC
>DAITPA010000020.1:17995-28644 GCA_036833805.1 Steroidobacteraceae bacterium
CACGCGATCTTGACGCGTGCGGCGCAGCAGGCATGACCCTCGCCGTGCCCACCAAGGCTCGCGGTCTCATGCGCATCGATAAACTGCGCCTCACGACGGCACTGCCTTTTGGTCTCATGCGCGCCTGGACGTGGGTCTATCTGCCGCTTGAGATGATCGTCTACCCGCGCGCGCGTGGTGCGCTACCGCTGCCGGCCACAGGCGGCGCAACTTTGGGCGGTGAGCTGCGCGGCGCGGCAGAGGGTGATGAATGGTTAGGTCTGCGCAGCTTCCGTGACGGGGATTCCCCGCGCCAAGTTGCATGGAAGGCGTACGCGCGCGGTGCGCCGCTTCTCGTCAAGGAATACGAGTCGCGCAGCGCAGCGCAGCGCCACTTCGATTTCGAGCGGCTCGCAAACCTGGATACTGAACGACGGCTCGAGCAACTGACGCAGTGGGTGGTCGAAGCCGAGCATCGCGGCGAGCGTTACGCGCTCGCGCTGCCGACTCTCAACATTGCAGCCGACCGCGGCGCGCGGCATCAAGAGCGCTGTCTTGCCGCCCTCGCCCTGTACGGACTTGCGCCGCCGCGCAGCGCAGAGGCACAACGTGCTTAAGCGCGCGCCCTTTGCGCCCGTGCTGTGGAGCACCGCAGCGTTCGTCGGCGGCGCGCTTTTGCACATCGATCGCATTGCCCTGTGGGCGACCGCTGTGCTGCTCGTGTGCGCCGCCTGGCAGCTGCATGCGGCGCGACGGCGATTGCCGATACCGTCGAGGCCGGTGCGTGTTGCGCTCACCTTCATCCTGGTCGCGGCGGTGCTCGCGCTCTTTCACACGCTGAACGGCCTGGCCGCCGGCACCGTGCTGCTCGTTGTCATGGGCGCGATCAAGCTTCTCGAGACGCAAAACCGACGCGACTGCTACATCGTGATTGGCGCTGCGCTTTTTCTGCTGCTCGCCGCATGCCTCGACCGGCAGGCTCTGGCGCGCGCCCCGCTGTACGTCGCAGAGACTGTTCTTTGCTGTAGCGCGCTTGCGGTTGCCGCCTACGGCGGTGCCGGCCTCCCCGCCCGCGTGGCCGCGAGCCTTGCCATGCGCACTTTGTTGCTTGCTCTGCCGGTGGCACTCGTTTTGTTCCTGTTCTTTCCGCGTCTACCCGGAGGCTTCTGGGCATTACCCGCAAGCGACGCGGCGGTCACGGGACTCAGCGACAGCATGAGCCCCGGCAGCATCTCTGAGCTTACGAGCTCCTATGAGCCCGTGTTCCGCGCGCGCTTTGCAGGCGCCGCACCTCCGCCGCAGGAGCGCTACTGGCGCGGGCCGGTGCTGCACAATTTTGACGGCTACACATGGCGGCACACGAGTGGCGAGGCGTACCGAGCGCAGCCTTTGCACTATCTCGGGCAACCGTATCGCTACTCGATCACTCTGGCGCCGGAGGCAAATCGCTGGTGGTTCGGTCTCGACATCGTGAGCGGCTCGCCCGACAAGCACGTCGCCTTTAGCTACGACTACACGCTGATCGCAAGCGAGCCGGTGACGCAGCCGACGACCTACGATGCGCTCTCCTACACGCACACCGAATCCGTTGCGCCGCTGTCGCCCTTCGCGCGCAACAAAGAAACCGCGCTGCCGCCGGCTCGCAATCCGCGCACGCAGGAACTTGCGGCGCGCCTGCGCGCGCACACCAAGACCGACGAAGCGTATTTGCGTGCCGTCGTTGAGCTCTTTCGTAGCGGCGGCTTCGAGTACTCCTTGACGCCGCCCAAACTCAACGCGGACTCGGTGGACGACTTTCTGTTTCGCACGCGTACCGGCTTCTGCGGCCACTTCGCCTCGGCATTTGTCGCACTGCTGCGCGCCGGCGGCGTGCCGGCGCGCGTGGTGACGGGCTATCAGGGTGGCGAGTGGAATCCCATCGGCGGCTATTTCGTGGTACGCCAGTCCGACGCGCACGCCTGGGCTGAGATCTGGGCCGATGGGCACGGCTGGCAACGCATCGATCCGACCGGCATTGTCGCGCCGGAGCGCCTGCGCCGCGGCATTCTCGACCTCTTGCCGGACGCGCTCTCGGCGCGCACGCGGCTCCTGCATGCGACCGCTTGGCTTACGTATCTCCTGCAGGGCTGGGATGCCCTCAACACCGCATGGAATGCGCGTATCGTCAACTTCGATGTCAACTCGCAGCTCAAGATCCTGGAGCGCTTAGGACTGCCGTCCGCGGATTGGACCGCGCTCGTCGCGGCACTCGGCAGCGGTCTGATCGCCTGGTTCGTATGGATTGGCTGGCACATCGGGCGCACGGCGGCGCCGCGCCCGCACGATCGCCTGGCGAGGAGCTACGCGCGGCTGTGCGCAAAGTTTGCGCGCGCGGGCATAGCACGCGACGCAGCGGAGGGGCCGCTCGATTACGCGCAGCGCATTGCGGCGCGCCGTCCGGATCTCGCGCTGCGCAGCCAGGCGCTTCTCGCGCGCTACGCGCAGCTGCGTTTCGGCCGCACAACTAGCAAATCCGCCACCATGGCTATCGCGGCATTCGAGCGCAGCGTTCGACTCTGCCGTGTTGCGCGGCGCGTGTGAACGCAGCACCGCAGCGCGCAGCTTCGTCGTTCCAACCCAAGACGCGCGCCTCGCAACGTGCCGTGCGCTCGTGAACCGCGCTCAAATCTCGGCACAGAAATCTGCCATCAAACCTGATATTCACGCGTTGGCGAGAAACGCAGTTCCGGCCAGCGTTCGATGGTGAGTTCGAGATTCACGCGCGACGGGGCGAGATACACGAGTGCGCCCGTGTGATCCAGCGCGAGCTGATCGTGGACCTTGACACGAAATTCGTCGAGCTTTTTGGAATCGTCCGCGTCGATCCAGCGTGCGGTGTGCACATTGATCGTGTCGAACACGCACTGCACCGCGTATTCATCTTGCAGCCGGAAAGCGACCACCTCAAACTGCAACGGACCGACAGCGCCTAATATGAGATCGTTATTGCGCAGCGGCTTGAAGAGCTGCGTTGCGCCCTCCTCGCACAGCTGCATGAGACCCTTCGTCAAGGCCTTCATGCGCAACGGATCCTTGAGAACTGCACGGCGAAAAAGCTCCGGTGCGAAATTGGGGATGCCGGTGAAGGTGAGATGCTCACCGGCGCTGAAAGTATCCCCGATATTGATGGTGCCGTGATTGTGCAGGCCGATGATGTCGCCGGCATACGCCTCCTGCGCCTGCAGGCGATCGGCGGCCATGAATGTGAGCGCATCGGCAACGCGGATCTCTTTACCGAGGCGTACATGGTGCAAGCGCATGCCGCGCGAGTACTGGCCTGAGCACAGGCGCATGAACGCAATGCGATCGCGGTGTCCCGGGTCCATGTTCGCCTGTATTTTGAAGATGAAACCGGTGAGAGAGCTTTCCAGCGGGTCAACGATGCGCTCCGTCGTCGCACGCGGCAGCGGCCCCGGCGCGTGCGCGACGAAGGACGCCAGGAGCTCTTCAACGCCAAAGTTATTGATCGCGGAGCCGAAAAATACCGGTGTCTGGCACCCTTTTCGATAGGCAGCGACGTCCCAGGCATGAGTCGCCCCTTTGACAAGCTCGATCTCGGTGAGGAACTCCTGCGCCGCCGCCCCCAGAAACTCGCGCGACTCGGGGCTTGCGAGGCCATCGATCCTGCGGTTCGCACCGACGCGTCCGCGCTCGCCGGCGGCGTAGGCGTAGATGCGATCCTCGAGAAGATGATAGATGCCCTTGAGCTCGCGCCCCATGCCGATGGGCCAGGTGACCGGTGAGGTTGCGATCTTTAGCACCTTCTCTATCTCATCCAGGAGCTCGATCGGCGGTCGGCCGTCGCGATCGAGCTTGTTGATGAAGGTCATGATCGGCGTATCGCGCATGCGGCACACCTCCATCAATTTGATGGTGCGCTGCTCAACGCCCTTCGCGCAGTCGATGACCATGAGGGCTGAATCGACCGCAGTCAGGGTGCGGTAGGTGTCCTCAGAGAAATCCTCGTGGCCGGGCGTATCCAGAAGATTGACGATGCAGTCCTTGTAGGGGAATTGCATGACCGACGAGGTGACCGAGATGCCGCGCTGCTGCTCGAGGCGCATCCAGTCGGAAGTCGCGTGGCGCGCGGCCTTACGGCCCTTCACGGTGCCGGCCATCTGGATGGCGCCGCCGAACAGGAGGAGCTTTTCGGTCAGTGTCGTTTTGCCGGCGTCCGGATGCGAGATGATCGCGAAGGTGCGTCGCCGACGGATCTCGGCCGCGAGGTCGTTCATGCGGGTACGTGTCAGCCGCTGCGGGCGCGGCGGCTCTGCAATGCAAGCTTGAAGACGGCCGCATCCTCGCGGCCGCCCGGCGCCTGGTAGTAACCGCGGCGCGCGCCAATGTGCTCGAATGCAAACGCTTCATACAGCCGGATGGCGGCGCTGTTCGACGGCCGCACTTCAAGATAGGCGTAGTCGACCGCCGCGGCGGCGGCACGCTGCAACAGGTCCTCGAGAAGCAGCGCGCCGATGCCGCGGCAGCGCAGGTCCTCGCGGACGCATAGATTCAGAATGTGCGCTTCACCCGCCCCGGTGCTGACGATGCCGTAGCCCACCACCGCGTCATAAACCACGAGCGCGCGGCAGATATAGCCCACCTTCAAGCAGTCGCGGACGATTCCCTCGCTCCAGGGGAAACGGTACGAGGCCAGCTCAATCGCCACGACTGCCGCCACGTCCGCCTCCGACATGGGACGGATCGTAACTTCGGGAAGCGCCGACAAATGCTCCGCTGAAGTTGCCATTAGCTTCCTGGCACAAAGTTCCGTTTGAAAAAATCGCGCGCGAACTTCAGATCTTCCCAGGCCTTCCTCTTCTCACCCGGCGAGCGCAACAGGTATGCCGGATGATAAGTGACGATGAGCGGCGTCGCGAACGGACCGAACTCGTGCACGCGGCCGCGCAAACGACCGAGCGGCACGTCGGTTGCGAGCAGGTTCTGTGCGGAGATGCGCCCGACTGCGAGAATGAGCTTCGGCTTGATCGCGGCGATCTGCCGCAAAAGATAGGGCCTGCAGCAAGCGATCTCCTCGGGCTTCGGGTTGCGGTTGCCGGGCGGTCTGCACTTCAGCATATTGGCGACGAAAACATTTGCCGTACGCGACAGGCCAATCGCCTGCAGCATGGCATCGAGGAGCTTGCCTGCGGCGCCGACGAAAGGCTCGCCCTGGCGGTCCTCCTCCGCACCCGGCGCCTCGCCAATCACGAGCCAATCGGCGTGCGGGTTACCGACGCCGAACACCGTTCGCGTACGCGTTCGATGCAAGTCGCATTTGACGCAGGCTGCGACTTCCGCCTGCAGCGGCTGCCAATCAGAACTCCTGTCTGGCGCGCCCGGCAAACGCACCGCGCCCGCACGCGCCGCCGGCTGCGCGCACCGCGGCACGAAGCTGTCGATGCCGAGCGCATCGAGATACTGCAGGCGGACACTCCTTGGCACTACAGAGCCCCGGCGGGCGGCCCTTGACGCTTCAGGCGCCGCACGCGCCGTCCGACCCACAAAATAGGCGCCGACAGCGCGTAGGTCGAAAATATTGACAGCAGCATGGTCGCCGGGTCGGCGGCAATGAGCACAAAAAAGAGCGGCACAATCAGCATGTAGGCGAACTTGATGCGCCGATCGAGGTTGAACTGCTTGAAGCTCGGATAGCTGAAGCTACTGACCATGAGCGCTCCGGCCGAGGCCGTCACTAGAAACGCCGCAATGAGGCCCGGCAAGCCCGGCTCGTGCCAGCCGCTTGAGAACCAGATAAATGCCGCGACGACCGCCGCTCCCGACGGGCTCGGCAAGCCCTCGAAGTAGCGCTTGTCGGCCCCCGCGGAGCGGGCATTGAAGCGCGCGAGGCGCAGCGCCACCGCGACGGCATAGAAAAACGCCGCGAGCCATCCGAAACGCCCCCAGGCGCGGCCATATTCTGTGATGCGCACCACGCCCCACTGGTAGGAGACGATCGCCGGCGCGACACCGAATGCCACCATGTCGGCGAGGCTGTCGTATTCCTTGCCGAAGCTGCTCTCGGTGTGCGTCGCGCGCGCGATACGCCCATCGAGCGTATCGAAGATCATCGCCACGAATACCGCCATGCCGGCGGGCGCAAAGTTCTTGTCGATGGCGGCGATAATGGCGTAGAAGCCCGAGAACAGGCACCCCGTGGTCAATAGATTCGGCAGCAGGTAGATGCCTTTTCTGCGCGGCCGCGGCGTTTCGTCTTCGTTATCCATGGCTCCCGCTTCGGCTCCTTGGTGAGCGCGCATATTAACAGTAGCGCTCCTGCTAAGATTCTCGCCCCCAAGATTAGCGATCAAACCCATCTGATGAGACTGTCCCGGTACCCGATCAATACCTTAAAGGAGACTCCGACCGAGGCCGACATCGTCAGCCACCAGCTTATGCTGCGTGCGGGTCTCGTGCGCCGGCTTGGCACGGGTCTGTACACATGGCTGCCGATGGGTTTGCGCACCCTTAGGAAGGTCGAGGCGATCGTGCGCGAGGAGATGAACCGGGCGGGAGCCCTCGAAGTCTTAATGCCCGCGATCCAGCCCGCGGAGCTGTGGCACGAGTCCGGGCGCTGGGAGAAGATCGGGCCGGATCTGTTGCGCCTGAAGGACCGACACCAGCGCGATTACTGCGTCGCTCCCACGCACGAGGAAGTGATCACCGACATCGCGCGGCGCGAGATCAAGAGCTATCGCCAGCTGCCCGTCAATTTCTATCAGATCCAGACCAAGTTTCGCGACGAGATCCGGCCGCGCTTCGGCGTCATGCGGGCGCGCGAATTCATCATGAAGGATGCCTACTCTTTCCATGTGGACGAGGCCTCGCTCGCGGAAGGCTATCAGGTGATGTTCGACGCCTACACCCGCATTTTCACCCGCATGGGGCTCACCTTTCGCTCCGTCGAGGCCGATTCGGGCGCGATCGGCGGCAGCGCCTCGCATGAGTTCCAGGTGCTCGCCGATTCGGGCGAGGATGCCATCGCGTTCTCCGACGGCGACGACTACGCGGCGAACCTCGAGACGGCTGCTGCACTGCCGCCGTCGCAGCCGCGTGCGCCGGCCACCGAGAGCCTGACACGCGTCGCGACCCCCGGTGTGCGCACGATGACGGACATCGCGCGCTTTCTCAAAGCCGAGCCAGCGCGCTTGCTGAAGACGCTGGTTGTCGAGGGCGATGACGACACGCTTGTGGCGCTCGCGCTGCGCGGCGACCATGAGTTGAACGCCTTGAAGGCGCAGAAGCTTCCCGGCGTTGTGAAGCCGCTGCGCATGGCGAGCGCCGAGCGCATCCTTGAGTTGACGGGAACTGAACCCGGCTTCATCGGCCCGGTTGGCTGGCGCCATCGGCTGTACGCCGACCACAGCGCCCTTGCGATGGCCAACTTCGTCTGCGGTGCCAATGAGAAAGACGCTCATTTGACCGGCGTAAATTGGCAGCGCGACATTGAAGGGGCCATCGCCACCGATATCAGAAACGTGGTCGCCGGGGACCCCAGTCCTTCGGGTCGCGGCACCCTTAAGATCGTGCGCGGCATCGAGGTCGGGCACATCTTTCATTTGGATCAGATTTACAGCGCCGCACTGAAGGCAACGGTGCTCAATGAAGGCGGCCACAGTGTGACGCCGTACATGGGTTGTTATGGGATCGGCGTGACGCGGGTCGTGGCTGCGGCCATCGAGCAGAATCACGATGAGCGCGGCATCATCTGGCCCGAGCCCATTGCGCCGTTCCAGGTGGTGCTGGTAGCCCTCAACCCGCAGAAGTCGGAACGTGTCCGGGAGATCTCTGATCGGCTCTATAACGAGTTCGTCGCCGCCGGCATCGAAGTGCTCTACGACGACCGCGATGCCCGCCCGGGCGTCAAATTCGCGGACGCGGAGCTGTGGGGTATTCCGCACCGCGTCGTGGTCGGCGAGCGCGGTCTTGAAGCCGGCCGGCTCGAGTACCGCGGCCGCCGCGACACACACAGCGAGGACTATGCACTCGATGATGCGCTCGCCTTCATTCGCTCGCGTCTGCGCCGCTGAATTGGCGCTCGTCGCCGCGCTCCTGTGCGCCACGGTGGCGTACGCCGATCAGCAACGCGATCCGGAACTGCGCGCCGTGATCGCGCGGGCGATCAGCCAGGCCGAGTGCTTCAGCGACCGTTACGACTCCGCCGTCTGGTACAAAATGATGGAGCCGCGCTTGCGGAAGCTCGTGCCGAGCGAAGCCGAGCGCATGGACATGCTGAAGGTCATCTACTGCGAGACGCATCGCGCGGGCGAAACGCGCCTGCCGGCGGGTCTCATCATGGGCGTGATGTCGGTCGAAAGCGGTTTCAACCGCTGGGCGGTCTCCTCCACGGGCGCCGTGGGGCTCATGCAGGTCATGCCTTTCTGGCCCGAGCGCTTAGGAATGCGCCGTTACGAACTCACGCACATCGCGCCCAATATCCACATGGGCTGCGCCATCCTGCGCTTCTATTTGAAGTACGAGCGCAATGATGTCGCCCGCGCGCTCGCGCGCTACAACGGCAGCGTCGGTCGCCGCGACTACCCGGACCTCGTCATCAGTCAATGGTCGAGGTGGAACGGCGCGGACGATTTGGGCTCGACAAAGGACAACCGACCGCTGCCGCCGCCGGGCAGCATGCGCACTACGCCTTCCCGACGCGAGTCAGCGCCGCCCTCATAGCTGCCGTCGGGCTTCTTCATAATGCCATGCAGGCCGGACCCTTCTGCGTGTCCGGATGTAACGTCGATGCCGCGAGCGTGCAGTCCCGCGATTACCTCGGGCGAGAACCGTCCGAGCTCGCCTACATAGTCATTGCCGTGCGCGATCAGATTCGGCAACTCAATCGCCGCCTGCATTCGTAGGCCCCACGCGAGCAGGCCGACGACAGTCTTCGCGTTGTAGGCGAGAATCGAGGAGCTGCCCGGCGAGCCGAGCGCAGCCATAAAGTGCTGGTCATGGTCGAGCACGATGACCGGCGCCATGGAGGAGCGCGGACGCTTGCCGCCGTGGACCGCGTTCGCAACCGGGCCACGCTCATCGCTCGGCAGGCTGGAGAAATCCGTGAGCTGGTTATTGAGCACGAAGCCTGCAACCGTACGGCCGGAGCCAAACACCGACTCCACCGTGGTTGTCATCGATGCGACGTTGCCACGCGCATCCATGACGACGAAATGACTGGTCCCGGCGGCTTCGCGCGTCGCATCAGCACCGCGGCGTACGGATGCGAAAGTGCCGGCAGATGGCGCGGGCCCGGCGCGTGCGCCGATGAGCTGCGCCCGCTCGGCAAGGTATCCCGGATCAAGCAGCCTCTCGACCGGCACGCTGATGAACGCGGGATCCGCGACATAGCGATCCCGATCGGCGTACATGAGACGGCTCGCTTCGGCAAACAGGAACCAGGCCTGCGGATCGGCCGGTCCGCGTTTGGCGATATCGGTATGGTCGAGCATTGTCAGAAGCTCAAGGATCGAGACGCCGCTTGAAGGCGGCGGCGGCACGCACACGGAGTAGTCTCGGTACGACCTGCAAAGGGGCTTCTGCCAGTCTGCACGATAGGAGGAGAGATCCTCGAGGGTCATCGTGCCGGGAAGCGGATCGTCGTGCGTGCGCTTCACGATCGCCGCTGCGATGCTCCCCGAGTAGAGCGCGCTTGGCCCTTCGATTGCGATTCTGCGCAGCGTGTGCGCGTACTTTGGATTTTTAAATGTATCGCCCGCACGCAGCGCTTTGCCGTCGTGCCGCACAAAAAGCGCCCGCACGTCGGCCGTGGGGGGAAATGCAAAATCGGGCGCGAGGTAGCTCGCAAGGCGCGCAGTCACCTTGAAACCATCGGTCGCAGCGCGGATCGCCGGCGCAAACAGCTGCCGCCACGGCAGTACGCCCAAACGCTCGTGCGCTGCGAAGAGTAGCGCTATCGCGCCGGGTACGCCGGTGGAGCGGCCGGTGCGCACGGCAGCAAGGTACGACAGCGGCCTGCGTTGTGCGTCGAGAAACATATCCGCGGTTGCACCGGCGGGTGCCTTCTCACGGCCATCAATCGCTGCGACTTCGCCGCTCGCCGCGTTGTAGTACAGCATGAAGCCGCCGCCGCCCACTCCGGAGCTCTGCGGCTCAACGAGCCCCAGCATCGCCTGCATGGCCACCGCAGCGTCCGCGGCACTGCCGCCTGCGCGCAGGATCTCAATTCCTGCGTCAACCGCAAGCGGATTGGCGGCGGCAACCACCGCGGGAGTCTTTTGCAGAACCGCCGGCGCGCGCACGCGCGCCTCGGCTGCAAGCGGCGGCGCGGCCATGGCGAGAAGCGCAATCGTGATGAAGCCCGACAACCGCACCTGCAGACTCAACATTGCCTACTCCAAATTTTCGGTATCGACATTTTCGCGCCGTTAGCCATCAAATAAGTCACATCGATGATGTCTTGAACGTCGCGCCCTGCGGGGCCCTACGAGGTCGCGAACTCCTCTGGCAGCTGCGCCGCATCGCACGCGATATCTACCGCTTCCACCGACTGCACGTGCGATGCGGACGAGCCGATCCACAGCCACTCAATAAACGCCTGCACCGCATCTTGCTCGCCGCATGCGAGCAAGATGCGGTGCAGGCGTTTATTGAGTGGCTGTGGATCGGCTCGTCCG
>DAITPA010000021.1:0-12139 GCA_036833805.1 Steroidobacteraceae bacterium
CAACAAGGTTGCGACCGCAGCCGCCTCCAGCTGCGGCTTCTGCTCGCTCGCTCCGGTCGGCTCCGCAATGGCGGGAGCAGTCGCCAGGAGATAGCTCGCCTGCCGGTTCTCGGGCAGATCCGCTTCATCATCGCGCACGCGGCTGATGGAGTATTCAGGCGTCTGGATATGCGGATTCGGGACGATCAGGAGCTCTATTTCGCTCTTATCCTCAAGGGTACGCAGCCACTCGCGCTTCTCGTTGAACACATAGCTCGCGACCTCAACCGGCACCTGTACGACGACGCGCGCCGTGCGGTCCTTGCGCAGCTCCTCGCCGACAAGCCGCAGGATCGCCAGAGCCATGGACTCGACGCTTCTGATGCTGCCGATACCGACGCAGCGCGGACAGACGATATGGCTCGTCTCCCCAAGGGAGGGACGCAGTCGCTGGCGCGACATTTCCAGCAGCCCGAAACGCGACAAACGGCCGATCTGGATGCGCGCGCGATCCATCTTCATGGCATCGCGCAGACGATCTTCGACGTCGCGTTGGTTCTTGGTTGATTCCATATCGATGAAATCGATGACGATCAAGCCGCCGATGTCACGGATGCGAAGCTGGCGCGCGATCTCATCCGCGGCTTCCAGATTGGTGTTGGTCGCGGTCGTTTCGATGTCGCCGCCGCGCGTGGCGCGCGCCGAGTTGATATCGATGGAAACCAGCGCCTCGGTATAGTCGATAACGATGCTGCCGCCGGAGGGCAGCTGCACTTTATGCCCGTAGGCGGACTCGATCTGGCTCTCGATCTGGAAGCGCGTGAAGAGCGGAATGTCGTCGTTGTAGAGCTTCAAGCGCCGCTGAATGTCGGCGGGCATGAAGCGCTGCATGTATTCCTGCGCCTTCTGAAAAGCGGGCGGATCGTCGACCAGCACCTCGCCGATGTCATCCGATAGATAGTCGCGCATGGCGCGCGTGACGGCGTCGCTTTCGCGGTACACAAGGAACGGGGCGGAGCGTTCGTTCGCTGCCACGGTGATCTGATCCCACTGGGTGCGCAGGTTATCAAGATCCCACTGCAGCTCCTCGACGGTGCGCCCGACGCCTGCGGTGCGCACGATGGCGCCCATGCCTTCGGGAATATTGAGCTGCCCCATGACCTCGCGCATCTGATCGCGGTCCTCGCCCTCGATGCGGCGCGAGACGCCGCCGGCGCGCGGATTGTTTGGCATCAACACGAGGAAGCGGCCGGCAAGGCTCACGAAGGTCGTGAGTGCGGCACCCTTCGTGCCGCGCTCCTCCTTCTCAACCTGCACCGTGATTTCCTGGCCTTCAGTCAGGAGCTCGCGGATGTTCAGACGCCCCCCTTGGGGCTGCTGCCGAAAGAACTCCTTGGAGACTTCTTTCAGCGGCAGGAAGCCGTGACGCTGGGAGCCGTATTCGACGAAGCAGGCTTCGAGGGAGGGTTCGACGCGGGAGATACGGCCTTTGTAGACGTTGGCTTTTTTCTGTTCACGCGATCGCAGCTCGATGCTTAGATCATAAAGCTTCTGTCCATCAACTAAAGCAACTCGCAACTCTTCCTGTTGCGTCGCATTGACGAGCATTCTTTTCATGGGGCCCTACTATGCAGTGACGGGCCGACCAGAAGGCGGCGGGAGACCACGGGCGCACTACAGCGCTACCCGCGTGGAAGCGAAGATTCCAAATCGACAATGATGGCGCTCGAATGTGCTTAGTCACTTGAGTGCCCGCCGTTCTTAATGGCGGTGCTTCGGAAACCTTCGGGGAACTCTACCGACGGCGCGCCAAGGAAAGCCTCCTCATTCGAGACCCCACACAGGCGCAGCGATCTTATCGGCCCAAACGCGATGGCCTCGACACCGAGGACCAACTAACATGAGGCGGCAGCGCCGCCATACCGTTGGTCGTCCGATTGCGGACGACTGTGACAGTATAATCGCAAGAGCGCTGCAAAAACAATATGTTACGGCGAGGTCGAGTTGGCGAAGTCCCTGAGTGAGTCGAGTCGGCCGGCGGTGCGCTATGTCGAGATCGACGCGGAGCAGGCCGGCAAGCGCCTTGATCAATTCCTTCTGAAGCTTTTGGGTACTGTGCCGAGGAGCCGAGTGTACCGTGTGGTGCGCAAGGGGGAGGTGCGGGTGAACGGCCACCGCGCTGATCCTGCGCAGCGTCTGCAGCTTCATGACAAAGTTCGCGTTCCGCCCGTGCGGATCGAGCCTGAGGGCGCGCCGCCGCGCATCCCGCGGGCTCTTCTTGAGCGCGTGCGCGACGCGATCATCGTTGAAAACGACAAACTCCTCGTTATCGACAAACCCGCCGGCGTCGCGGTCCATGGCGGCAGCGGATTGAGCTTCGGTGTTATCGAAGTCCTGCGGGCGCTGCGGCCCGAGGACTCGCTGGAACTTGTGCATCGGCTGGATCGCGATACCAGCGGCTGTCTCCTGGTCGCGCGCAAGGCGAGCGCGCTGCGGGTGATGCACGCGCTGTTGCGCGAGGGGCTCTTTGAAAAACGCTATCTCACACTCTTGAAGGGGCACTGGCCGCATGGCCGAACCCGCATCGATGTCCCCTTGCGCACCGACATGCGTGTGAGCGGCGAGCGCACGGTGCAGGCGCACGCATCGGGGAAGGCCGCGCTGTCGGATTTTCGTCCGCTGCAATTCTTTGGCAAGCGCGCAACGCTCATGGAGGTGGGCCTGCTTACCGGACGCACGCATCAAATTCGCGTGCACGCCGCACACGCTGGGCATCCTGTCGCGGGAGACGAGAAGTACGGGGATGCGGACTTCAATACGGAGCTTGGCGCGCTCGGCCTTGCGCGCATGTTCCTGCACGCCCATAGCGTCAGTTTTGAATGGCCGCAGGGCGGCGCGTTCAGCGCCAGCGCGCCGCTGCCTGCCGATCTTGCCGCGATCGTCGATCGCTTGAGCGTCACGCGCCCGCGCGCCCGCTCTTACGGCAAGGGATAACCGCAGGCTCGCAAGGCGGCCGCAAGCCATATGAGCGGCAGGCCCACAAGCGCCGTGGGATCGCTCGAGTCGATGCGAGTGAAGAGCGCGATGCCAAGCGCTTCAGCCTTGAAGCTGCCAGCGCAGTCGAAAGGCTGTTCGCGCTCGATGTAGCGCTCAATTTCATCGGCTGCAAGAGACCGGAATGCAACGCCGGTGGTGTCAATGTGGCTGACGTTGACGCGCGCGTTTGCGCCGACGACGGCGCAGGCGGTGTGAAAGTAAGCGATGTGGCCGGAGAGCGCAGTCAATTGCGCGCGGCAGCGCGACGCCTGGCCGGGCTTGTGCAGGACCAGCGTGCCCAAGGCTGCGACCTGGTCGCTGCCGATGACGATCGCTTCCGGGTTTTCGCGTGCGACGGCTTCGGCCTTCGCTCGTGCCAGGCGTGCCGCGCGCATGGCTGGCGGCTCGTTTGCGACGTCGTCCTCCGACACTGTCGGCGCGACGACGTCGAAGGGCAACGCCAGACGCGCCAAGAGCGCGCGCCGATAGGGGGAAGTGGAAGCTAGCAGCAAGGTTCGCATGCGGCGTGAATCGGGCACCAGAAACAAAGGCTTAAATGCGAAGCCGTTTTGACTTGAGAGGGGTCGATACCTATTATACGCGGCCCATGTCGGAGGCCTCCTCGAAGACACTTAATGTCGAGCTGCTGGCCGACGAGCAGGCTGATCTGCGGCTAGCCATTCCGCTGGCGGAATTCCCCCGGGTGCAACCGCGCTTGGGTGGAACTGAAGGCATGATCAGCGGGCGGGTACGTTTTCGGCGCGACAGCGGCTATGCAGTTGCTGCGGTCGAGGTTCTAGGCTCCGTGCCGCTTGTCTGTCAGCGTTGTCTTGAACTCATGTCCTGGCCGATTGACGGCAGTGCGCAGGTCGCCCTGATTCCGTCGGAATCGCAGGCTGGTGAGGTGCCCGAGCACTTGGAGCCGACGTGGGCCCCGGGTGGGCGCATCAGCATGCGGGATCTCCTTGAAGAGGAGCTTCTGCTGTGCCTGCCGATCGTGCCGCTGCATGTTGATGCGCGCGCGTGCCGGCCGGCGGCGGTTGCGAGCGACGAACCGAGCGTGGGTCCTAGTAGCGTACAAAGACCGTTTGAACGGCTGGGCGAGCTGTTGAAACGAAACACCGAGTCCAGCATCGCTCGTGAGGAGATGAAACGTGGCCGTTCAAAAAAGTCGTAAGACACCTTCCAAACGGGGCATGCATCGGTCGCACGATGCGCTCTCAAAACCGACACTGTCGGTTGATCCCCAGACCGGTGAAACACACCTGCGCCACTGCATCACGCCCGACGGCTTTTATCGCGGCAAGCGCATCATCGACACGCGCACGACGGACGAAGAGACGAAGTAAAGCATTGTCGGACCGTCTGCTCCGGAGCGCGCGCTGTGCAGCGCGTCATTGTTGGCGGCGGTGCGCGCAGACGATGTGAACGCGCGGTGCTGCTGCGCGCCCGCGCGTTATTTGTCTACCTAGGTACGGGCGCTTCACAGGTGAGGGTTTAGATGTATTCGCGCATCGCTGGAACCGGCTCGTACCTTCCCGAAAAAATTCTGACGAACTTCGATTTGGAGCGCATGGTCGATACCACTGACGAGTGGATTCGCGACCGTACCGGCATAGAGCGCCGTCATATCGCCGCAGACGGGCAGACGACGGTTGATCTCGCTGAGCGGGCGGCGCGACGTGCCATCGAAGCGGCGGGCCTTGAACCCAAGGACATCGACTTCATTGCCTTTGGCACGACGACGCCGGATCTCGTCTTTCCGAATTGCGGCGTGCTGCTGCAGGCGCGGCTCGGTTGTCGCGGCGGCCCTGCGTTTAGCATCGAGACGGCGTGCGCGGGCTTCGTCTATGCACTCTCCATTGCGGACAAATTTGTCAAGGCGGGCGAGGCCCGATGTGCGCTCGTTGTGGGTGCCGAAACGCTCTCACGCATCACTGATTGGAGTGATCGCTCCACCGCTGTCATCTTTGCTGACGGTGCGGGAGCGGTGGTGCTGCAGCCTGACGCACAGGCCGGGATTCTGTCCACGCATCTGCATGCGGACGGCGCCTACAAGGACATGTTGTATTGCGCGAGCGGCGTGTCGAAGGGATTCCCCGACAAGAAGCCGTACATGACGATCTCCATGGTTGGCAGCGAGGTCTTCAAAGTCGCGGTCATCAATTTGGGCAAAGCTGTCGAAGAGGCGCTGTCTGCGCAGGGACTTGATAAATCAGCGCTCGACTGGCTGGTACCGCACCAGGCCAATATCCGCATCATTCACGCCACGGCGCGGCGCCTAAAGCTGCCTTTGGAGCGCATCATCGTTACGGTGCAAGATCACGGCAACACGTCGGCGGCCTCCGTGCCGCTGGCATTGGATACCGCGGTGCGTGACGGGCGCATCAAACGCGGCGACCTCTTACTCCTTGAGGCATTCGGCGGGGGGTTTACTTGGGGCTCGGCACTCGTCAGATATTAGGGCGCGAGCGCCTCTGTGCGCGCAGGAATGAAATAGAGAACGCCGCGCACTCCGCGCGGCGTTCTCTCAATCAACGTTCGTTCTTTACTTCGAGACCGATCGACGGAACATTCGGTCGATCTTCTCGTTGGTGGCATCGCAGCACGACTGGCTCGCCTGCGAGGCGGCCAAGGCCTGGTTGGCCGTGCTCTGCGCGCCACTCGCCGCTTGGGTCGCGGACTGTGCGGCGCTGTTCGCCTGGTCAGCAGATTGCTTTGCGGACTGCACATCGGATTGTAGTTTGCCGACCTGCGACTTGAGGTCCGCGACTTCCGCCCGGAGGGGTTTCAGATCCGTACAGCCTACAAGTCCTATCACGACTGCCACGGCAGCCACCTTCAAAACGATCGCGCTCTTCATACACGTCCCCTTATGGGTAATTGATTGGGAAGTCCCTAAGACAGGAAAATAAATGCTAATCAGGCGTGCGGGTTCCCCCACCGCCTTTTCGCAGCGGCGCAACTGAACCAAATTTGCCACAGGAATGCAACTACAAAGATTGCGCTGTCGGTCCACCGCGACAGCAGAACCTGCATAAGTCAGGGGACAATCTTCCTAAATTCATGTTTGTGCGCCGCCAAGAATTTGCGGTGATGCGTCGAAGCAACGTTCGCTACCGCACAAAGTGGGGGGACTTGCCGTCCCCACCAATCTGGATATAATTACAGTAGCTGTACACCCGAACAGGTGCCTTTCATGTCCGATCTGACGCCCCGCCAGACCCAGATCCTGCGGCTCGTTCAGCGTGCCATCACCGAGAACGGCATGCCGCCCACACGCGCGGAGATCGCCCGTGAGCTTGGCTTTCGCTCCGCCAATGCAGCCGAGGAGCACCTGCGGGCGCTCGCGCGCAAGGGCGTAATCTCGCTTGTGCCGGGCACTTCCCGCGGCATTCAGCTCAAGGACACCATGCGCGAGCAGCTCGGGCTGCCGCTCGTCGGCCGCGTCGCCGCAGGCAGACCGATTCTTGCCGAGGAGCATATCGAGGCACGCTTTCAGATCGACCCCGCGCTCTTTCAGCCGCGGCCGCACTACCTTCTAAAAGTGGTCGGCATGAGCATGAAGAATGCGGGGATCTTGGACGGCGATCTGGTGGCGGTACACAGGACCGCTGAGGTTCGCAGCCGCCAGATCGTGGTGGCGCGGCTCGACAACGAGGTCACCGTGAAGCGGTATCGCCAGGAAGGATCGGTCGTGTGGCTGATGCCCGAGAATGCGGACTTCGAGCCGATCCGGGTCGATCTCAAAGAGGTGCCGCTCCTTATCGAGGGCATTGTGGTGGGAGTCGTGCGCCGCAGCTAGTCATTCGGAGTGGCGCGATCTTTTTTTCTTGCGCAACGAGCCCTCATCGCCGATATCGAGGTCCTCGAGGTCGCGCGTCAACTCTTCGGTTAGTTTCTGTTCGCGTAAGCGTTCGAGGCGCCGCCACGCCGGGTCACCGAGCTTTTGACCGCGGCGTTTCGCCATGTCCAAGTCCTTCGTAACCTGGTCGAGATCAACATCCTCGCTGCCGGGCACGGGTTCGGCCGGCTCTTCGTCCTCAAATTCGTCGGACTCGGGTTTCTCGCTCATAACTGCGAACGGATCGTCTAGCCTGACTCCACAATGGCGCGAACTTAATTCGATTCACGGGCGCGCGCAACGGCCGCGCTAATGAATCAACTGATTCATCTCGAAAATTGGTAACAGCATCGCAAAAACGATACCCATTACGAACAGCCCCATGAGCACGATGAGCAGCGGGCCTAAGAGTCCGACGAGGGCGGTCAGCAGTCCATCAAGCTCGCGATCCTGGCTCTGGGCGGCGCGGTCGAGCATGTCTTCGAGCTTGCCGCTCGACTCGCCGCTTGAGATGAGGTGAATCGTCATCGGCGGAAATAGCCGGCTGATCGCAAGGGAGCGGCCGATCGGCGCGCCCTCACGGACCCGCTGCGCGGCCTCGATGACCGCATCGCGCATCGGCAGATTGGTGACCACTTCGCCGGCAATACGCAGCGCGTCCAGCACCGGCACGGAACTCGCCGACAGAATGCTCAAAGTGCGCGTGAAGCGCGCGGTGTTGAAGCCGCGCACGAGCTTGCCTACAAGCGGCAGCCGCAGCTGCAGCATATGAAATCGGCGCCGGTTTGCCGGGTCGCGCAGAGCGCGCATGAACACCACCACGATGACGACGATTGCGACGATCACCCACACGCCGTACTCGCGAAAAAAGCCGCTGACTGAAATGAGCGCGCGCGTCATGAGCGGCAGCTTGGCGCGGCTCGCTTCAAACACCGACACGACCTTTGGCACCACGAACACCAGCAGCCCCGACACGATGGCAAAGCACATGATCGAGAGCACGATCGGGTAGAGCATTGCCCCCAGCACGCGCTGGCGCAGCAGCTCGCGGTTTTCCGTGTAATCCGCGAGTCGTTCGAGAATCGCATCGAGGTAGCCCGACTGCTCGCCTGCGGAGATGGTCGCGCGATAGATCTCGGGAAAGACCCGCGGGAACTCGGCGAAACCGCTCGCGAGCGTGTGCCCCTCCATGACGCGGGCGCGCGTGCCCAAAATGATGCTCTGTACACGCGGCTTCTCGGTTTGCTGCGAGACTGCAAGGAGAGCTTCTTCGAGCGGCAGGCCGGCACGTACCAGAGTCGCAAGCTGCCGCGTGAAGAGCGCAAGATCAGCCGGCGAGATGCGCCTGCGCCGGCCGAAGGCACTTTGCTGCTTCGATTCGCTCTGTTTGATCTCGGAAACGGATACCGGCAGAAGCTGGCGCTCGCGCAGCAGCTGCCGGATGTGACGCGGCGTATCGCCTTCGAGAATGCCTTTGCGCTCTCGGCCGCCGGACTCAAGCGCGATGTACTCGAACGCGCCCAAGGCGGGGCTCCTAGTCCTCGCGCGTCACGCGCAGGACTTCCTCCATGGTGGTCTCGCCGCGCAGGATCTTTGCGCGGCCGTCGTCACGGATGGAGGGCGTCATCGTGCGCGCGTAGCGCTCAAGGTCGTGCTCGGCGGCGCCGTCGTGGATCATGGTGCGCATTTGATCATCGACCACCACGAGCTCGTAGATGCCGGTGCGCCCGCGATAGCCATTGCCCGCATCACGACCAGGCCGATACAGCGTAGCTGCCGGCTCGTCGGCACTCAAGTTCAAAAGCCGGCGTTCGTACTCGCCGGCCGTGAAGGCCTCGCGGCTGTCGGGATTCAAGACACGCACGAGGCGCTGGGCGAGAACGCCAATGAGGCTCGAGGAGAGCAGGAACGGCTCGATGCCCATGTCGCGCAGGCGGGTCACAGCGCCCACGGCGGTATTGGTGTGCAAGGTTGAGAGCACCAGGTGTCCCGTGAGACTCGCTTGGACTGCGATGTGCGCGGTCTCGAGGTCGCGGATTTCTCCGACCATGACGACATCGGGGTCCTGGCGCAGGATCGCGCGCAGGCCGCGGGCAAAGGTCATCTCGACCTTGGTGTTGACCTGCGTCTGGCCGACGCCATCGATGAAATACTCGATCGGATCCTCGACCGTAATGATATTGCGCGTGTTGTCATTGAGACGCTCAAGCACCGCGTACAAGGTTGTCGTCTTACCGGAGCCGGTCGGGCCCGTGACAAGCAGGATGCCGTGCGGTTTGTGGATGAGCTCATCCATCAGCTTTGCCGTCTCGGCCGCCATGCCGAGCGCATGCAGATCGATGCGGCCGGCTTGTTTGTCCAGGAGACGCAGCACAACGCGTTCGCCGTGTCCCGAAGGGATCGTCGAGACGCGCACGTCGACCGCGCGCCCAGCGATTCTCAAGCTGATGCGTCCGTCCTGCGGCAGGCGCTTCTCCGCAATGTCGAGCTTCGACATCACCTTTAGGCGCGACACGACGAGCGGCGCGACCGCGCGTTTGGTCTGCAGCACTTCGCGCAGAATGCCGTCGACGCGAAAGCGGATGACGAGACGATTCTCAAACGGCTCGACGTGAATGTCGGAGGCGTTCTCCTTCACAGCCTGCGTGAAGATTGCATTGATCAAGCGGATGATCGGTGCGTCATCCTCGCTCTCGAGCAGATCCGCCTGTTCGGGCAGGACTTGCGCGAGGTGCGCAAGATCGGTCGTCTCATCAAGTCCTTCGACCGCTTCCATGGCCTCGGAGCTGCCCTCGTAGGCGGAGCGCAGGAGCTCGTCAAATATGGGTTCCGCGACGCGCTCAAGCTTCATTGATACGCGCAGAAAGCGCCGCGCCTCGGCGAGCGCCAGGGGCGATGCGTCCGTGCGGCAGGCGCATTGTGCGATGCCGTCCTGCATGCGCTTCACGAGCACGCCGTGGCGCTTGGCAAATGCGAACGACAGGCGGCGCTCCGGCGCCGCGTCGAGGACGCTCGCGGCCTCGTTCATGGTTTGCTCACGTCGGTGCTGGGCGGATCGGGCGTCGGGAAGAAGGGCTTCGCAGGCGCGTCCGGCGGCGTCGCAGACGGCGTGGTGGTGCGTGAACGGCGCTCGGCTTCGCTTGCCTTCTCCTTGTCAGCCGCGCTCGTGGGCGCGGGCGAACTCGACTGGGCGGTGGGCGAGGGCGGCGGCAACGGCGGCAGCTCGGGCTGCTTCACGCCCGGCAACAGCGGCAGCCACTCCCTCTCGCCCGTCACCTTGCGCTGCTCCTCGCGGATATAGCTGTACTTGGTGTTGGTTTCAATTGCCGACTGCTCGTCGGTGCGCAGAATCTTCGGCCGGATGAATACCATGAGATCGGTGCGGTCGGCACTGCCCGCGCGCGTCTTGAATGCTTGACCGATGATTGGAATCGCGCCTAGGAACGGCACACGGGTCTCCTGCTTGGAGTAGTCGGCGCTCGTCAGGCCGCCGAGCACCACGATGCCGCCGTCCTCAATCAGCACGCGCGTGCTGATGGTGCGCTTGGTGGTGGTGAGATCAACTGCGCCCTGGGGTCCGGAGTTCTTCGGCACCACGGAGGAGCTTTCCAGGTCGATCTTCAGCATCACCGCCGCGCCGCCTTCATTGATCTGCGGGGTGAGCTTCAAGATTGTACCCACCTCTTCGCGCTGGATGGTCTGAAACGGCGTCACCGAACTATTGGCGGAGCCGGTGCTGGTGAACTGGCCGGTGAGGAACGGCACTTCGCTTGCTACCTTGAGCGTGGCTTCCTGATTGTCGGTGGTCACCGCCGAGGGAGTCGCGACGACGTTCGAATTTGAATCGCTCCTGAGCGCACGCAGCATCGCGGCGAAATTGAGGCCATTCGATTGAATGCGGCCAACACCGATCGTCGCGCCGGTCGGCACGGCGGTGCCGCTTGCGAGCGCGGTCGTGGGATTCACGACCAGGTTCGCAAGATCGACGATCGAGGTGCCGGAGATCGGCGAGATGAAGCCTGCGGCGGGAATGGTTGAGTTGCTGCCCTGGCCGAAAAACGCCCAGTTGACGCCGAGCGCGGCGGACTTGCTCAAGTCGACGTCGACGATGATAGCCTCCACCAGCACCTGCGCGCGGCGGATGTCGAGTTTGTCGATCACCGACATGAGATTGCGCATGATCTTCGGCGTCGCCGTAATCACGAGCGCATTGGTGGCCGGATCCGCCCAGATGATCGTGCCTTTCTCGGACTGCGCAGCCGGAGTTTGCGCTGCGGCGCCGCCGGCGCCCGCGGCGGCTTGCGTGATGCCCGTGATCTGCTCTTTCAATTTCGCCGCGATCTTCTCGGCGTCGGCATTTTGCAGGTAGCGCACCTGCGTATCGCCGCCGCTCTGCAGCGGCGTATCCAGATGCGCGATCAAGACCCGCATGCGCAGCCGCGTGTCCTTCTCGCCGCTCAGAAGAATGCTGTTGGAACGCTCGTCGGCGACGACCTTGAAGCCCGCGGCGGCCCCTTCGGCGGCTGCCTGCTGCTGATACAGGGAATTGATGACGCGAACAATCTCCGTTGCCGAGGCGTTTTGCAGCGGCACGATCTCAACGTCCGCATCGCCCACCTGATCGATGCGCTGAATGATGCGCATGATGCGATTCACGTTGTTGGCGCGATCGGAGATGATGAGGATGTTCGATGCCGGGTAGGCCGCAAGATGCCCGTACTGCGGAATGAGCGGCCGCAGGATGGGCACGAGTTGCGCAGCGTTCACGCTCTTCACCGCGATCACCTGCGTCACAATCTCATCGGAGCTCGAGCTCACGCGGTTCGGCAGGTCGTCCGATGGGTACTGGCGCGCATTGGCGTCAGGCACGATCTTGATGACGCCGCCGGCGGGCAGGGCGACGAAGCCGTGCACCTGCAGGATCGACAGGAACGCCTGATAGAAGGCGTCGGGAGACATCGGGGTCGCCGACAGCATCGTCACCTGCGCGCGCACCCGCGGATCAATAATGAAGTTCTTGCCGGTCGCGGCGCTCACTGCTTCGGCGATCTGCGTGATATCGGCGTCTTTGAAATTGGGGGTGATGCGCTGCTGACTTGGCTGCTGCTCGGGCGCGGCAAGCGTCGTCCCGGCGACCACCAGCAAGGCGCAGGCGAGGCTGGCACGCGCCGCCGCGCGCGCGCTGCTTGCAAAGAATCCAAGTCCTCTCATCATTCGGTCCCCTCAGGCTCCGGGGCCTGCGGCATCATCGGTGGCTGTGGCATGGGCGCTTGCGGCATC
>DAITPA010000021.1:12239-28611 GCA_036833805.1 Steroidobacteraceae bacterium
TGCGGCATCATCGGTGGCTGTGGCATGGGCGCTTGCGGCATCGGTCTTCCCGGTTCACGCGGCGACGCAGCTTCATTGTCGACCGCCTGCTCGGCCTCCTGCGCCACTTGCGACATATTCAATGTCAGATCCTGCTGCTGGCCGTTTCGCATGACTGTGACGCGTGCCTCAGTCGCTGAACCAATGGTGCGGAAGATCTCATCCCCGCGAGCTGGATCATCAAGCGGGGTGCCGTTGATCGCGATCACAAGATCCCCTGAGCGCAGCCCGAGGCGTGTGAAGGCCTGGCGGTTGCGGCCCGGGTAGACCCGAAAGCCGTGCAGCTTGCCTGCCATCAAGACTGGCTGATTGCGCATAATGTCGCTCAACAATGCCGGGTCTTCGGAGATCAGGCGCCGCACGCGGTCGAATGCCGGGTTCTGCGTGGGCACGGCGGCCTGCACCGGATTGGCGCCCAGTACGCCGGTGTTCTGATGCGGCAGACTCAAGGATTCGAGCCGCCCATTCCTGTCGAGCAGCACCCGATCACTGTAGACCGAATGCAGTTTCGCGCCGCCGGGTACATTGTCGCCGACGGCGTGCACCTTGGCGGCAGTCGCGTTTTCGCCGAGGATCGCAAAGCCGACGCGCGGGTTCTTGCCGGCGATGATTCCCGTCAACACCAGCGCCATGCTCGTTTGCGGTGCATCGGCAGCGTTGGCGCCTCGCGTTGGGTCAGCCGCTGTGCCAAAGAGGTGAGCATTGGTGATGCTTGCGATGTCGATGCCGTGATGCGCTAATGTTGTCGGGCTCGGCGGATGCGCGCCGCTCTTTCTGGACTGGCTGCCTCCGGCCAGATCTGTCACGATCGTTGCGGCCTGGATTCCGAGCGCTAGTGCCAGCGCCCACGTGGCGATGCGCGGACCATGCGCAAGCGCAAGGGCCCGCCATTGATGGGACGCCGGAAAGCGATTGAGCCAGGAGCCAGCATTCATGGCAGGATTAGGCCTCAAAACTCCTTTAGACAGACGCAGGGCCCGGGTCGCGGCGCCGCTGAACCCGGCGCCGAGCCGAGGCCATCATACGGGGCAGCTGCTTGCGCTCTCAAGCAATTGTTTTCGTTCGTTAAACTTATACACGAAACACTGCACTTGTGTTGCCGTTTGGCGACCCATATAAAGACGTCATGCCGGATCTTGAGCCTGGTCGCCCCGATAGCGGTGTTGTCGTCGAAGAGGCCCGCCCAAAGGTCAAGCAACCGCCGCTGTATCAGGTTGTGTTACTAAACGATGATTACACGCCGATGGAGTTTGTCGTGGACGTGCTCGAGAAGTTCTTTGCGCTCAATCGCACGACTGCGACGCGCATCATGCTCGAGGTTCATACAAAGGGTAAGGGTGTCTGCGGAGTCTTCACATATGAGATTGCAGAAACTAAGGTGGCGCAGGTGACGACGTATGCGCGCGATCAGCAGCATCCTCTGATGTGCACATTGGAAGAGGCTTAGAAGGGCCAAAGGTTCAATCGTGTTGTCCAACGAACTTGAATACTGTCTCAACGATGCGTTTCATCGCGCGCGCGAGGCGCGTCACGAGTATCTGACCGTCGAGCATCTGTTGCTCGCGATTCTCGACACGCCCAAGGTGCGCGAGATCCTGCGTGCCTGCGGCGCGGACCTCACCAAGCTTAAGCAGGAGCTCAAAGATCACGTCGATCAGGCGACCCCGCACGTCGGGGAATCCGAGGAGCGCGAGGTGCAGCCGACGCTCGGTTTCCAGAGGGTGCTGCAGCGCGCCGTGTTTCACGTGCAGTCAAGCGGCAAGAAGGAAGTGGGCGTGGGCAACGTGCTGGTCGCGATCTTCAGCGAAAAGCAGAGCCACTCGGTGTTCCTTCTGAACCGCCAGCATGTCGCGCGGCTCGATGTGGTCAACTACATCTCCCACGGACTCTCAAAGATCGCCGATGAGCGCACCGACAAGGAGGAGACGCAGACCGATCCGGACCGTGATCCCGAGGGCGCCGGCAGTGCGCTCGACAAATACGCAACGAATTTAAACCGCCGCGCGCAGGAGGGTCGTATCGATCCGCTTATCGGGCGCAAGCTTGAGATCGAGCGCACGGTCGAGATCCTGTGCCGGCGGCGCAAGAACAATCCCCTGTATGTTGGCGAGGCCGGGGTCGGCAAGACCGCCATCGCCGAAGGGCTCGCACGCCTCATCGTTGAAGGCAAAGTGCCCGACGTGCTCTCCGACTGCACGGTGTACGCGCTTGACATGGGCGCTCTCATCGCCGGCACGAAATATCGCGGTGATTTCGAGAAGCGTCTGAAGGGCGTCATCACGGAGCTGAAGAAGCAGCCCGGCGCGATCCTGTTCATCGATGAGATCCACACGGTCATCGGTGCGGGCGCCGCATCCGGCGGCGTCATGGATGCTTCCAATCTCATTAAACCGGTACTGACGAACGGCGAGCTGCGCTGCATCGGCTCGACCACTTATCAGGAATATCGCGGCATCTTCGAAAAGGATCACGCGCTCGCACGGCGTTTTCAGAAGATCGACGTGGTCGAGCCTTCGGTAGAGGAGACGATTGAGATCCTCTTGGGTTTGAAGAGCCGCTTCGAGGAGCACCACAGCATTGTCTACGCCGTGGATGCGATGCGTGCGGCCGCCGAGCTCTCCGCGCGGCACATCACCGAACGGCATCTGCCCGACAAGGCGATCGATGTGGTCGATGAAGCTGGCGCACGGTTGCGCTTAAAGCCGATCGCCGAGCGCGAGCACACGGTCGAAGTGCGCCACATCGAAGAAGTTGTTGCGCGCATGGCGCGCATTCCGCCGAAGAGCGTTTCCACGTCCGACCGCGAGGTGCTGAAGAATCTTGAGCGTAATTTGAAGCTCGTGATTTTCGGGCAGGATCGGGCAGTTGAGTCGCTCGCCGCGGCAATCAAGATGGCGCGCTCGGGTCTAGGTGATCAGAGAAAACCGCTCGGCAATTTCCTGCTCGCAGGGCCGACCGGTGTCGGCAAGACCGAAGTCACCCGGCAGCTTGCGATCGCCATGGGAATCGAGTTCCTGCGCTTTGACATGTCGGAGTACATGGAGCGGCATACGGTCTCGCGTCTCATCGGCGCGCCGCCGGGCTATGTCGGCTTCGACCAGGGCGGCCTTATGACCGAGGCGATCACGAAGCATCCGCACTGCGTGCTGCTGCTAGATGAGATCGAGAAGGCTCATCCGGACGTGTTCAACCTTCTCTTGCAGGTGATGGACCACGGTACGCTCACCGACAACAACGGCAGAAAAGCCGACTTCCGTCACGTCATCATCGTCATGACGACCAATGCCGGCGCACAGGAGATGAGCCGGCCATCGATTGGCTTCATGCACGCCGACAACTCAAGCGACGGCATGGAGGCGATCAAACGGCTCTTCACGCCGGAATTTCGTAACCGGCTCGATGCGGTGATTCAGTTTGCGCCGCTCGACAAGGCAACGATTGAGCGCGTCGTCGACAAGCTCATCGTCGAAGTCGAAATGCAGCTCGAGCAGAAGGGCGTCACCTTGACGGTCGAGGATGCCGCGCGCAGCTGGATCGCTGAGAAGGGCTACGATCCCAAGATGGGTGCGCGGCCGATGGCGCGCATCATCCAGGAGCACATCAAGCGTCCGCTCGCCGAGGAACTGCTGTTCGGTAGCTTGGCAGGCGGCGGGCAGGTGCTGGTATCGGTGGCCGCGGATCGCTCGAAGCTCGAATTCGAATGCTCGTCCGCGAAAGAGCCCGAGGTCACCGTCTAATCAACGGCCTCGGTAGATGATGCGGCCCTTGGTGAGGTCGTAGGGCGTCATCTCCACGGTCACTTGGTCGCCGGTTAGTATGCGGATGTAGTTTTTACGCATTTTCCCGGAGATGTGCGCCGTGACGATGTGTCCGTTTTTGAGTTTTACGCGAAAAGTGGTATTGGGGAGGGTCTCGACGACCTCGCCTTCCAACTGAATCGCGTCTTCTTTTGCCATGGGGGCGCGGATTCTGCATAAACCCTCGCGGCAATGCAATTTACTTGGTGGGATTCTTCAGCGGCAGCGCCTCGTTTGCCGCGTGCTCGCTCACCAGAGCACGAAAATCCGCACGGGTTATTGCCCGACTTCCGAGGCTTTGGAGGTGCTGCGAGGGCAGCTGGCAATCGATCACGACGATGTCGTTGCAAAGGCACGCCTGCACCAGATGCGCAAGCGCAACCTTCGATGCGTCGCGTTCGCGGCTGAACATCGATTCGCCGAAGAAGACGCCTCCCAGGCGCACCCCGTACAGGCCGCCGACGAGCGCTCCTTGCCGATACGTCTCAACGCTGTGCGCGTAGCCGCGTTCATGCAGCTCGAGGTAAGCGGTTTGCATATCGTGCGTGATCCATGTGCCCACACTCTGCGCGCGCGGCGCGGCGCACGCTGTGATGACGGCACGGAAGTCGCGGTCGATTGCGCTCTGGTAACCGCGATTGCGCAGTGCCTTCGCTAAGCTGCGCGAGGCGCGAAATTCCTCGGGAAACAGCACCGCACGCGGGTCGGGCGCCCACCATAGGACCGGCTGGCCGGGCGAGTACCACGGAAAGATGCTCAGGCGATACGCCGCGAGCAACCGCGGCACAGACAAGTCGCCACCTGCGGCGAGCAGGCCCGCGGGCTCATCGAGCGCCTGTTCAAGCGCCGGGAAGTCCTCTGGCGCATCCCGTGCCGAGAGCCACGTCAGGGTCTTCACCTAGGCGTTCTTCTCCGCCGAATCGCGATACGGCACATGCGCCTGCACTTCCTTCGCATACTCATCGACGGAGGCGCCTTCACGCAGAAGGTAGTCGTCGATCGCCGCGCGCAGGCGCGGATCACGGATGAAATGAGCGGACCAAGTGAGCGCCGGCTCGAAGCCGCGACTCACTTTGTGCTCGCCCTGGGTGCCGGGTTCAAAGCGCGCAATGCCCCGCTCGATGCAGAAATCAATGCCCTGGTGATAACAGGCTTCAAAATGCAGGCTGTGATATTCGGCCGCCGCTCCCCAGTAGCGCCCGTAGAGCGCCTCCGGACACCAGAAAAATACCGCAGCCGCCACCGCTTCGCCGGCGTACACGGCGACTTTCACCATGAGCTGGTGTCCTAATGTGCGCGCGATTTCGCCGAAGAACGCGCGACTGAGATAGGGCTCGTGCCCATGACGTCGAAAGGTGTCGCGATGCAGGGCATACACGCGATCCAGCAAGGACTTGTCAAGATCGCCTCCGAAGCGCGTTTCAAAGCGGATACCGCTCTCGGCAACCCGGCGTCGTTCGCGGCGTGCTTTTTTGCGTTTCTCCGCAGTGAAGCTTTGAAGATAGTCATCAAAGCTTGCGTAGCCGCGATTCGTCCAATGAAACTGGCAGTCACGGCGCATGAGCCAGCCCGCCTGTGTGCAGGCGAGCTTGGCGGGCTCATCGAGAAAGAGCGCGTGCGCAGAAGAGAGCGACTCATCGAGCGTATAGGCTTCGATGTCGTCGATGAGGCGCGCGGCCGAGCTCGCGTGCGCGTCTGGGCGCAGCAACAGACGCGGGCCGGTCGCCGGCGTGAAGGGAACCGCGATGGTGAGCTTGGGGTAGTACTGGCCGCCCGCGCGCTTGTAGGCCTGCGCCCAGGCGAAATCGAACACGAACTCTCCGTAGGAGTGCGTCTTCACGAATGTCGGGACCGCCGCTACGAGTCCGCGCGCATCCTGCAGTGTGAAATAGCGCGGCTCCCAGCCCGTGCGGCCGCCAACGCAGCCGGTGTGTTCGAGCGCCGCGAAAAACTCATGGCGCAGGAAGGGCATGTGCGTGCCGCCGAGCGCGTTCCATTCACGCGGCTCAATCGCATCGATGTCCGAGTGAACGGCGCTTCGCATTCCCTTAGGATCCGCCGGCGTCGAGCCCCTCAAGATAGCGGTCGGCATCAAGCGCCGCCATGCAGCCGGCGCCCGCGGAGGTGATCGCTTGGCGGTAGACGTGGTCGGCCACATCGCCCGCCGCGAACACCCCGGGCACGGTGGTTGCGGTGGCATCGCCGGCCAGGCCACTGTGCACGACAATGTAGCCGCCGCGCGTATCGAGCTGCCCGGTGAAGAGCGTGGTATTGGGCGTGTGGCCGATAGCGACGAACAGCCCCGTCACCGCAAGCTTGCGGGTGCCGCTGCCCGCGACCTCCGTTAGACGCACGCCATTCACGCCGTTGTCATCGCCCAGCACCTCATCGACAGTGTGGTTCCACACGGTTGAAATCTTGCCGGCCTCAACCTGCTCGAACAGTCGCGTCTGCAGAATCTTCTCGGCGCGCAGTTTGTCGCGGCGGTGCACGAGGGTTACGTGTGCGGCGATGTGCGAGAGGTACAAGGCCTCCTCCACGGCGGTGTTGCCGCCGCCCACGATTGCAACGCGCTGCTGTCGAAAGAAAAACCCGTCGCAGGTCGCGCAAGCCGATACGCCCTTGCCGCGAAATCTCTCCTCCGACGGAATGCCGAGGTACATGGCGGTGGCGCCGGTTGCGATGATGAGGGCATCGCAGGTGTAGACAGCGCCGTGTCCCTGTAATTCAAATGGGCGCTTGGCAAGCTCAACTTTGTCGATGTGATCGTTGACGATCTCGGTCGCGAAGCGCTCAGCGTGACGGCGCATGCGCTCCATGAGCGCGGGCCCCTGCAAGCCCTCGACATCGCCTGGCCAGTTGTCGACATCCGTGGTCGTCATGAGCTGTCCGCCCTGCTCGACGCCGGTGATCAGCAGCGGTGCGCGATTGGCGCGCGCCGCGTACACGGCCGCACTGTAGCCGGCGGGCCCCGAGCCGAGAATAATCAGGCGGTT
Organism: Steroidobacteraceae bacterium; assembly: GCA_036833805.1. Classification (GTDB taxonomy): domain Bacteria; phylum Pseudomonadota; class Gammaproteobacteria; order Steroidobacterales; family Steroidobacteraceae; genus PALSA-1196. The sequence continues at coordinate 19,072 of DAITPA010000021.1, forward strand.
GTGACGGCGATTTTTCATGGAAGCGGATTTGGTTTCAGGTTCATAATAGCAACTCTCCCCCCAGCCTCTCGACCTTGTTGGCTTGGGGTTCTGACCCGTAGAATCAAGCTGCTACGGCATTTTCATCGCAAAGGGCGCAAGAATTGTCGGACTCCTCCGCGCGCGCGCGCGCTCCGGTTCGTTTTACAGCCGCGGTTCACCGCGGGCTGCGCGAGAGCGCATTCATTGCGCTCGGGGTCGTGGCGATTGTGCTGTTCGCGGCGCTCGCATCCTATAGCCCAGAGGATCGCGGATACTCATCCACCGGCGACTCATCCGTCATTCAAAACCGCGTCGGACCCATCGGCGCGTGGCTTGCTGATGCGCTTTTCTTTCTCTTCGGCCGGCCCGCGTTCCTGTTTCCCTTCATGTTCGCGCTGTGGTGCTGGGCGCTGTTACGCACGCGCGGCAAGAATGAGCCGGGCTCGCGCGCCAATACGGCGGTGCGCTTCGGCGGATTCGTACTCGTCCTCGTGGCGAGCTGCGGGCTTGCGACGCTGCACTGGGATGCGGGCGTCTTGCGCCAGACGGCCGGCGGGGTGCTGGGCCGCCTCGTCGGGCAGGGGCTCGCGACGGGCTTGAACTTCCTCGGTGCGACGCTGCTCTTGCTCGCCGCCTGGATGGGCGGCTTGTCGCTTGCCTTCGGTGTCTCGTGGCTCACGATCATGGATCGTTTGGGTGCCTGGACCTGGGAAAGCATTGGCTGGGCACGCGCGCGCTGGTGGACAGCCCGGGATGTCGCGCAGGGGCGCGAGCGCAAGCAGGCGCGCAAGGATGCCGCCAACACCGAGCACAGGAAATCAGCGGCGCGCTTGCCGCCGCGCATCGATACCGCGCCCGCGCCGTTCGCCAAGAGTGAACGTGTGGAGAAGGAGCGTCAGGCCTCTTTGTTTGAGCCACCCGCTGCCAACGAATTGCCGGCGTTGAATCTGCTCGATGATCCGCCGCAGGCGGAGGTGTCGTATTCGGCCGAGGCGCTGGAGGCGCTCTCGCGGCTCGTCGAGATGAAGCTCAAGGACTTTGACATCGACGCGGAAGTCGTCGCAGTCCAGCCCGGCCCGGTCGTGACGCGCTTTGAGCTGCGGCCGGCCCCGGGTGTCAAGGCGAGTCAGATTACCGTACTTGCCAAGGATCTGGCGCGAGCGCTCGCGGTCTTAAGCGTGCGCGTCGTCGAGGTCATCCCCGGCAAGAATGTGATGGGTCTTGAGATCGCGAATGAGAAGCGCGAGATCGTGACGTTAGGCGAAATCGTTCGCTCGAAGGCGTATGACGACATGCATTCGCCACTGGCGCTCGCGCTCGGCAAGGACATTGGTGGCCACCCGGTGGTTGCGGATCTGGCACGCATGCCGCACCTCTTGATCGCCGGCACGACGGGCTCGGGCAAATCCGTCGCCATCAACGCGATGGTGCTGTCGCTGCTCTACAAGTCGACTGCTGAGCATGTGCGGCTTGTCATGATTGATCCGAAGATGTTGGAGTTGTCCGTGTACGAGGGCATCCCGCATCTGCTCGCGCCCGTGGTTACCGACATGAAGCAGGCCGCAAATGCGCTGCGCTGGAGCGTCGCGGAGATGGAGCGGCGCTACCAGCTGATGTCGGCGCTCGGCGTACGCAACATCGCAGGCTTCAACCGCCGCGTGGGCGAGGCCATCAAAGAGGGCAAGCCAATCCGCGATCTGGTACTACTGCAGCGCGCCGCCAACGATCCGACGATCGATCAGTCGCAGATACCGGACTTGACGCCGCTTCCCTACATCGTCGTGATCATCGATGAGCTCGCGGATCTCATGATGGTCGTCGGTAAGAAAGTTGAGGAGCTGATCGCGCGCCTGGCCCAGAAGGCGCGCGCTTCGGGCATTCACCTGGTACTTGCGACCCAGCGGCCGTCGGTCGATGTCATCACCGGCCTCATCAAGGCGAACATTCCCTGCCGCATCGCCTTTCAGGTCTCGGCACGCGTGGATTCCCGCACGATCCTCGATCAGATGGGCGCGGAGACTCTGCTCGGGCACGGCGACATGCTGTATCTGCCCGCCGGCACCTCGCTGCCGACGCGCGTGCACGGCGCTTTTGTTTCGGATCAGGAAGTGCATCGTGTGGTCAATGCGCTGAAGGGCGCGCCGCCCAACTATGTGGATGAAGTGCTGTCAGGGCCGCGCACGCCGATCGCGGGCTTTCCGGAGGAGGGCGAGGAGTTCGCCTCCGCTGACAGCGAAGATGCCGAGCAGGATCCTTTGTACGACGAGGCGGTGAAGATTGTGACGACCGAGCGCAAGCCGTCGATCTCGTATGTGCAGCGCCGTCTGAAAATTGGCTACAACCGCGCCGCTAGGCTCCTCGAAGCGATGGAAACGGCGGGCCTCGTCGGCTCTTTGCAGACGAACGGCGCGCGCGAAGTGCTCGTACCCGCGCCGCGGGGGGAGTGAGCCTTGCGAGGTTCAACTGCGCTGGTCCTGCTGCTGACGCTTCTCGTGAACGCTGCCTGGAGTGAGACGCCGGATCGCGTCACGCTTCTGGATCGCTATCTTGAGGGGCTGCAGACACTGCGTGCGAATTTCTCGCAGACGCTCACCGATTCGCATGGCGCTGAAATCGATCACGGCGCGGGGACTCTCGTGGTGTCGCGCCCCGGCAAACTTCGCTGGGAGCTGCGACCGCAAGGTGCGCGCGGGGGCGCAGGCGAACTTATGGTGGCGGACGGCAAAAATGTTTGGTTCTACGATCGCGATCTTGCGCAGGTGAGCGTTAAGCCGATCGACGCGGGCCTATCCGGCACGCCGGCAATGCTGTTGTCAGGAGGCGTCGATGTGCGGCGTAATTTTGTGTTGAACGATGCCGGCGAGCGCGATGGTTTGAATTGGGTTTCCGTCGAGCCGCGTGCTGCCGATTCGGACTTCCGGCGCGCGCGCCTCGGCTTCGCGCACGGCGACCTCACGCGCATGGTTCTCGATGATAAGCTCGGACAGACAGCGAACATTGTCTTTGACCATGCGGTGCGCAATGGCCCGGTCGCTGCCGACGAGGTGAGCTTCACGCCGCCGGCGGGAGCAGATGTCATTGGCACCCCACGCCCGTAACCGGCCGATGTCCGCAGAACGAGGCCGCGCTACGAATTCCTTGCGGCCGCTCGCCGATCGCATGCGGCCACGATCGCTCGATGAGTTTCTGGGCCAGGAACACCTGCTCGCGAACGGTAAGCCCTTGCGCGGTGCCATCGAAGCCGGACAACTGCACTCGATGATTCTCTGGGGGCCGCCCGGGACCGGCAAGACGACGCTTGCGCGTCTCATCGCGCAACGCTCCGATGCGCAGTTCATCGCGCTGTCAGCGGTCATGGCGGGTGTGAAGGACATTCGGGCGGCGGTTGAGTCTGCGCGCAGCGCGCGCGCGGCAACCGGCAAGCCGACCGTGTTGTTCCTCGATGAGGTGCATCGCTTCAACAAGACGCAGCAGGACACCTTTCTGCCCTTCCTCGAGGACGGCACGTTGACCTTCATCGGCGCGACTACGGAGAATCCCTCCTTCGAACTTGTGAATGCGCTGCTATCGCGCGCGCGTGTGTATGTGCTGCGAACCTTGTCCGTCGAGCACATCGTGGCGCTGTTGCGCACGGCGCTCGCCGACAATGAACGCGGCCTCGGCAGGCAGGAGCTGGACGCGGTCGCCGCAGCGCTTGAACTCATCGCGCGCGCCGCCGATGGCGATGCGCGCCGCGCACTCAACATGCTCGAGCTCGCGGCCGGTCTCATCGAGGCCTCTGGGAACGCGCGCACTTTGACTGTCGCGATCGCGCAGGAAGTCGCAAGCGGCGGCCAGCGCCGCTTCGACAAGGGTGGCGATCAGTTCTACGATCAGATCTCGGCGCTGCACAAGGCGGTGCGCGGCAGCGATCCTGACGCGGCGCTTTATTGGTTGTGCCGTATGCTCGACGGCGGCTGCGATCCTCTTTATATTGCGCGCCGCGCCGTGCGGATGGCGGTCGAGGACGTAGGACTTGCCGACCCGCGCGCTTTCGCCATGGCGCTCGATGCCTGGGATGCCTACGACCGCTTAGGAAGTCCCGAAGGAGAGCTCGCCATCGCAACTTTGGTCGTTTATCTCGCCTGCGTGCCGAAGAGCAACGCCGTGTATGTGGCCATGGGCGAGGCCCAGGAGGACGTCGAGAAATTTGGAACTCTCGATGTGCCGCTGCGTCTGCGCAACGCGCCGACGGGTCTCATGAAGGGCTTGGGCTACGGCCGCGGCTATCGTTATGCGCATGATGAGACCGACGCCTTTGCGGCGGGCGAGCGCTATCTGCCCGATGAGATGCCCGATCGGCACTATTATCGCCCCGTGCCGCGCGGACTTGAAATCAAGATTGCCGAAGCTCTGGCGCGGCTGCGGTCAAAGTCCCGGCGCGATCCGGCGCGAGATACGACATGATCGATCCGAAGTTATTGCGTGCCGATCCGCAGGGTGTCGCGCACAATCTCGCACGCCGCGGCTACCTGCTCGATGTCAAGTCTGCACGCGCGCTCGAGGAGCGGCGCAAACACTGGCAAGTTGAAACTGATCGGCTGCGTGCCGCTCGCAATGCAAATGCGAAGAAAGTGGGGATGGCGAAGGCACACGGCCAGCATATTGCCGCATTCATCGCCGAAGGCGACGGCCTCACGAGCGCCCTGACGCAGGCCGAGGAGGAACTCACCGGCGTGCAGGCCGAGCTCGACGAATGGCAGCTCGGCCTGCCGAACCTGCTGCACGAATCTGTGCCCGACGGTGATGATGAGGGCGCGAACGTTGAGCTGCGCCGTTGCGGGAGGCCACCGACATTTGCATTCAAGCCGCAGGATCATGTGCAGCTCGGCGAGCGGCTCGGCCTTGATTTTGAGAGTGCTGCGCGCATCTCTGGTGCGCGCTTTGCTGTCATGCGCGGGGAGCTTGCGCATCTGCATCGCGCGCTTGCTCAGTTCATGCTCGACCTACACACGCGTACGCATGGCTACACGGAAGCCTACGTACCGTATCTCGTCGCAAGGGCAGCGCTCATCGGCACGGGTCAGCTGCCTAAATTCGAGGCGGACCTCTTCGCGGTCAAGGGCGATCCGGGCTTCTATTTGATCCCGACCGCAGAAGTTTCGCTTACCAATCTCGTGCGCGAACAGATTCTTCCGGCGGAAGGCTTGCCGGTGAAGCTCGTGGCCCACACGCCGTCTTTTCGCTCCGAAGCCGGATCGCACGGCAAGGACACTCGCGGCATGATCCGTCAACACCAGTTCGAAAAGGTTGAGCTCGTGCAGATCGTGCGAGCCGCCGACTCCTACGCGGCTCTGGAAGCCCTGACCGCGCATGCCGAAGAAGTCTTACAGAGGCTCGCGCTGCCGTATCGTGTCGTGGCTTTATGCGCGGGCGACGTCGGCTTCAGCAGCGCAAAGACCTATGATCTGGAGGTCTGGCTGCCGGGGCAGGAGCAGTACCGCGAGATCTCCTCCTGCAGTAATTGCGAGGCCTTTCAAGCGCGACGCATGCAGGCACGCTGGCGTAATCCGGAAACGGGCAAACCTGAGCTCGTGCACACACTGAATGGATCGGGCGTCGCCGTCGGCCGCGCCGTCGTCGCCATTCTCGAGAACTATCAGAACGCGGACGGCTCGGTGAGCGTTCCGGACGTGCTCAAGCCGTATATGGGCGGCGTCGAGCGGCTAGCACCCGCTGGCTAAAGCGATCCAGGCCACTCTTAAGTCTTGTCCTTCTCGGCAGAGCTGACACCGCATGAGAAGTTGGGCACGTTAACTGCGCTAAGCGTCCCCCATTGTCAGGCACCGTAACCGCGCAGTTCGTGATGTGCCTTACCGGATGACCAGCACTGCGCAGCGCGCGTAGGCGATGATGAGTTTCGAAACCGAGCCCAACAGCCAGCGTTCAAAGAGCCCCTGTCCGCGATGTCCGGTCACGATCATGTCCGCCTGCCACTTCTCGGCGGCCGCAATGATCTGTTCGGCCGGATGGCCCACGCGGATGTGAATAGCCGCGCTGATTCCCGATGCGCGCGCGCGCGCCTGCAGCTTCGCAAGCTCCTGCTCGAAATGGCTGCGTGCGGTCTCGAGGATCGCTTCGGTCTCGACATCCTCGGCGAACTCAGGTGGGCGGATCACGGCGACGATCGAGAGCTGCGCCTTGAAACATGTGACCATTTCAAGGCAGCGGTCAAATGCCTTCTTCGCAGGCTCGGACCCGTCGTAGGCCAATAGAATCTTATTGAACATGACAAACTTCCCCTACTTCGCTTGCTCCGCGCGCATCGCAGCCGCGGGCTCGGAGGATCGGTCTTGCACGTCAGCATTTTGCACCAGATGGCGCGGCAGGAAGAAGGCGTTGGCAATGAGCGTGGGTACGATGGCGCTGCCGATCACGGCCGCGATGAGATACGAATACTGCTGCTGGGTAATAATCCGGTGCGTCAAGCCGAAAAGCGCCGAGATGCTGCCAAACGTAAGCCCCGTCGACATGAGAAGTGTCGTGTACATCGCTTCCTTGGGCGGGGACTTGAAGAACTTGGTGATCGGGTACACGCCGACGAACTTTGTCGCCATCTTTGCTGCAAGGAGCACGATCAATACGCCAAAGCCGGACACCAATGCCTGCACGGAGACGTATGCGCCTGCGCGGATGAAATAGAAAGGTGTGAGTAGCCCAAAGGTGAGCGTGCGCAGGCGCCGCACCAGAGCGTGATCTTTGCCCACCGTGCCGGCAAGAAGCATCCCGAGGATATACGCCGGCAGCACCGGCTCGCTATCTGCCCAGAGCGCGAGCGCACCCAAGCCGAAGATCGCCAAGAGCAGAAACTTGGCCTCGAGCTCCGAAGGGCGGCCGCCGAAGCGCTTGAAGAATCGCGGTACGAGCCAGGGAAGAATAACGAACGCCGCTGCGCTGCCGCCTGCGAACTCCAAAGTCTTGATAGTAAACGGCGAGAACTTGAAGCCGAGCGCAAGCACGGTTGCCAAGTCGTTGACGAAGCAGGCGGCGAGCAGGACTTTACCGTAATAAGTGCGATTGAGCCCGAACTCAAGCATCACCGCGTAGACCACCGCGACCGATGTGGTGGAGAGCGCGATTCCGGCGAGCCAGCTTGAATCACTGCTCCAACCCAAGGCATAGCGGGCGACGGCTGCACAGCCGAGAAACGGGGCGGCGAAGGCGACGAGACCCACGACCACGGCCTGCTTCCATTCGCGGCGCATGACGTGCGGATCGAGCTCCGCGCCGGCCAAGAAGGTGAGCAACACGGCACCAGTGCTCGCGAGAAATTTGATCCAGGATTGATCAGTGCCAAGCGCCGTGGCGCCCAATGCGGCACCGATGATGAGCTGTGCGACCGTGCCCACGATAATCTCGGACATCGCGGTCGCTACGCGAAGCCAGATCGATAGCAGCGTAGCGATCAGCGCTAGCCCTATCCACAGGGCTGCAAGAGCATAGATCTGCGTCACACGGGCACCGCTTAGGGCAAGCGCGATTGAGCTGCTTTGTGCTCGCCGATGACGTCGAAGCTCGCAGGAATGCGTGCATAGATCACATTGACGTTCTCGTGGCGAATGCTCTCCAGCAATCGATCCGCCATCTCGTCTGTCAGGATGAATTCGACCTTGACGGTCAGATCGCCCGCGAGCTCGAAGAAGTGCTGCTCATGCAGCACGCCGTGGCGACCAAAGCCTGCGATGGCGCGGAATGCCGAGCCGCCGTGTACACCGATCGTCCGAGCATGCTCCAGCAACCACTCATACAGAAGCCGGTGGTGATGCTTGGTGTTTTCATGGACGTAGAAGCGCAGGTAGGTGCCGTTCATATAGGCTCATTTCCCGAGGACGGTCCGGACGAGCAATATCCCCGCGCCAGTCATGAACAAAGAACCGCCCAGGTGAGCCGCGGCCGCGCCGACTGCCCATGCGTACTGGGCCCTCAGGAGGAGCGTCATGGTCTCGGCGGAAAACGTTGAGAACGTGGTTAGCGCCCCGAGAAACCCGGTCGTGACTAGCAGGCGCGTTGCGGGGGAGATGTTGAGCGGGCCGGTGAGGGCCATCATGACGCCGATAATAAACGCACCGGCGAGATTCGCTGCCAGTGTCCCGAGCGGAAGCGTGGGAAATGTGGGGTTGAGCAGCACCCCGAGTCCCCACCGCGCCCACGCCCCGACAATGGCTCCGATACCGATGACAAGCAGACTGGTCCAGGGCATTCGAGACTCGTTCTTCACGCCACCGTGTATTGACGTACCACCGAACGACGCGCTGTAGTCGCTGTGGCGCGCAGCGCCTACCGCACCGCCTGCATCCGGCATCGGTAGGCATCATCAGCCTTGCGGCGGTTCGCGGAGGAATGCCATCTCCGATGGATGCGATCGTACCTGCTTGTCGTGGCCGGTGCCAATACGGACCACCAATCCGGCTGAAGCGGGTCGACCGTCAGGACGGAAAGCGCAACGGCACGCTTGTGCATGCGATGCTATTGGCGAGTTAAACGCTCATCGCGACGGGAGCCTGCTCATAACGCGCAAGATTGGAGCGGTCATAACGGCGCGGGATCACGCCCCGTTGCGTGTGCCCGGCCACGCGTCTTTTACCGTTGACACAACGGGGGCGTCGCTCGCCGAAGCAGCGTGCTCCAGAGTCTGTTTATCCAGATCGTGCTCGTACAGCTGCAACGGCTGCGCCTGGCGCAGAACTTCGCGGGCACGGGTGGTCTCGATGGCGACCCGCGGGAAGACGGCAATCGCCGCATGGCCTTCTTGCACCCCGTCACTTAAGGCGCGAACGTGGTCCGCTTCGCCCTCGCGGTCAAAGAGCGTGTGAAAATACGCTTGCAGCTTCAGCAAAAATGATTCGGCCGGAACGAGTCCGGCGTGTCCTGGCTCGTCGCTGGATGTCAGGTGTACGCGATCAGTCGGAAATGCTGTGTCGCCAGTACTCAGGCGAACGCGTACGCGATTGGCTGTGGGCTGATCACTGTATAGTGCGGCAATAAGAGCGCTCATAAGTCCTCGCCTCAGTAAAAAGTAACAACCGCCGCTAGCCGCATAAGGTGCCGCTTAGCCTATAAAGCGCTGGCGGACGTTAAGTTCCACGGCAGACCTAGGCAGGTGCGCGGGGCGAGGCGGAATCGAATGCGGTGAGCGCACCGGGAGCCAGTTGCGCGCAAAATGTTTACGGTTTCTTGTGCGCCTGATTTGGAGCCATGCGGAATTTGTCTGTGTCACTGTGTCGGCCGTTGCCCGTCCTGCAACCGACGAGATTGCATCCAGTCTTGATAGCATTCGCCTCCTGAGTCGGCGGTTGGGCATGCCGAGTGAGTCGCTACGTTGCAGGGTGAAATCAATTTTACTAGCTATAATGGATTACATGTCAGTAACATAATCAATTGATTTACAAAGTCGGAGAGGTGGCAGAGCGGTTGAATGCACCGGTCTTGAAAACCGGAGGTCCTTCACGGGACTCGTGAGTTCGAATCTCACCCTCTCCG
>DAITPA010000022.1:0-27697 GCA_036833805.1 Steroidobacteraceae bacterium
CGAGCCCGCAAAGCGGCGATGAGCTCGATACCCTTTCGCGCACGATCAATGGCATGCTCGACCAGATTGAGCAGCTGTTTCACGGCATTCGCGATGTCTCAAACGCCATCGCGCATGATCTGCGCACGCCACTCGCCGAACTGCGCTCGCGCCTTGAGGAATTGTCACTCACGCGTCCGCCCGCCGAGGAAACCTTTGCCGAGATTGAAACGGCGGTCGCCGACGTTGACCGGGTTATCCGCATCTTTAACGCATTATTGCGCCTCGCGGAAATCGATACCGGCATGCGCCGCTCGGGCTTTGTGCCGGTCAATGCAGCCGAGCTTGCGGCGCAGGCAGTTGAGCTCTACCTGCCGGCGGCCGAGCTCAAAGGCATTAGCCTGTCATTCCGCGACTCGGGGCCGATTCCCGTGGCCGGCGACCCGTTATTGCTTGCGCAAGCGGTCACCAATCTCATCGACAATGCGCTCAAATATGCGCGCGACGGCGGCAAGGTCACAGTTGAGGTGCTGCGCCGAGCTGAAGGCGCCGTTGAGATAGCCGTCGCCGACGACGGGCCCGGCATCTGCGACACTGAGAAACCCAAGGCGCCCGAGCGTTTTTATCGCGGCGACACGAGCCGCGGCACGCCGGGCGTGGGTCTCGGGTTGAGTCTCGTCGCGGCTGTCGCCAAACTACACGGCGGCGCCCTGGTGCTCGTCGACAATCATCCGGGCCTACGCGCGCAAATGCTTATTGAACTGAATGGCGCTCGCGCCTTGCGCCCAGAAGACGTGGAGGAGCGGCTAGCCTTGGCGCCACCAGCGATCGATCGTGTCGATCTGACGCGTGACCGGGAGCTCGGCGCAATCAAAAGCTAATCGCTCGCCGGGCAGATCCAAAAACTCATCGGAGGATCTTTGCATCATGACCGCCGGGTCGGCATCCTGATGGCCGGCGTGCCGTTGCTGCTTGCGCGCGGCGAGACGCGCGACTCTCGTGGGCTCATCAATCCGGCATAGCACCTGTGCCACGCGCGCGGCAGCAAGCGCCGCTACTGCGTCTTCATGTTCCCCGGGACGGAAGTTGCCCTCGAGAACCAGATCGAGGTTTGCGGCGACGAACTCGCGCGCCATGGCAAACAGCACCGCAAAACTTGCGTCGCTGAGCAGGCGCGATTGCAGGCCGGTACCGGCGCCAAGCGTATTCAGCAACGGCTCCTTGATGAGATCCTTGCCGAGCAGCGCCACGCCGTAGCGCGAGGCGAGCCGTCGCGCGAGCGTGGTTTTGCCGGTGCCCGGCAAGCCGGTTATAAGGAGCAGTTTCATCTGCGCTATTGTAGCGGGCGTCAGGCGGGGGAATCTGCGCCGCGCTTGATTGCACCAAGTGGTGGAGTTCACATGTCAACATCAGCTTCTCGGCCGCAGAGCGCAATCTTGCTGCTCTGGGCGGTCCTGTGCCTCGCCGCGTGCCAGACGGCCCCAAGGGTCACGAGCCAAGTCGCGCCCAAAGCGAATTTCGCGCAGTTTCACACCTATGCGTTCATGGATAAGCTCAGCACGGATACCGCGGGCTACACGAGCATTACGACCCAGCTCATGAAGGAAGCCGTCACGCGTGAGCTTACTGCCCGGGGCTTCACGCCGAGCGAGCAGCCGCAATTACTCGTGAATTTTGTGTCCACGACTAAGGACAAGGTGGAGGGCGACACCGATCCGCGTTTCGATGTGTCCTACGGTCACTGGGGCTGGGGGCGCGCCGGCTGGGGCGCTGACTGGGGCGGCTCGGATATCCATACCGTGCGCGAAGATACACTCACCGTGGACCTGGTCGAGAAGGCCGAGAACCTTCTGGTGTGGAGTGGCAGCGCGAGATATCGGCCCACCGAGAAAGATGAGAACGACGCAAGGCCGGTCATTAATGACGCGATGGCCCGGGTCTTCGCGAGGTATCCGCTCGCGCCCAAATAATCGGCAGCGCGTCAGCCAGAGTAGTGTGCCGTGAGATAGTCGAGGATCGCGGCGACGTCCTCCTGCCGGATGGGCGCGCCAAACTTGTCAATCATCTTGCGGACTGTTTTCTCCCAACTGCCGCGGCTCATGACCGCTGCGTTCATGGGGATGTAGTCCAGACTATGGCAGGTGACGCACCTCGTTGCTGTAACGTCGCGGCCCGGCGCGTCAATGAGATGAACTGTCTCCTCGCCAGCGGTAAGGCGAGCACACGCGAACATTGCATAGGCACCGAACGCGGCCAGTAGCGCAACGCGCCTCATGCGACCTCCAGAACGAGCGATGAGATCCGGTTGTCGTGATAGCCGGCAGCGTTGACGGTCAGCTTTTCAGGCTGGCGTTCGCCGCCGCGGCTGGTAGCGCGCACGGCGAGCGCGAGCAGGCCGGACCGGGAGGTGTCGAGAGCCAGACGAAAGCCGCGCCACGCGAAGCGTCCGAGATCTTTTTCAAGCGTCGTGGGCCGCCAGCTAACTCCAGCATCCGTCGATACCTCAACCGCGGAGATCCCGGTACCGCCGTCCCACGCCCACCCGCTGAGCTCGGCGGGCCGGTGGCGCACCAGGCGCGTATGAGGTGCGGGGTTTGTGACGAGCGAGTTGACCAAGATCTGCGTGATTGCAGTCGTCTCGGGTGTTTCCTGGCTCACGAAGCGGGCGCCCGGAAATGCACCCGTCGGAATGCGGTATGCGGCCTTCATCCAGAATCCCTCGAAGGGCTGGGGCTGAACCCGAATGTCTGTGAGGTGCTTGACCCAATAGGTGCCGGTCCAGCCCGGCACAATCAGACGCGCGGGAGCGCCGTTGAAGTGCGGTAGCGGGCGAGCGTTCATCGCGAAGGCAATGAGAGTGTTCTCATCGAGCGCTCGATCCATGGGCAGGCTTTTCTGAAAGTCCGGAGTCTGTGGCAAAACGGCTGCATCGGCCCCGTCGAACACCACCTCGAGCGCATCCGAACGCAGGCCGCACTTGCGCAAAACGTCGCGCAAACGCACGCCGCTCCACAGCGCGTGGCCCATCGCGCCATTGCCCCATTGCACGCCCGGAACGCGCGGGGCAAAGAAGGCGCGGCGGTTACCTGCGCACTGGTTGACAGCCGGCAAGTCGATGCGCTCGAAGCCGCTCTGCAGGTCACCGAGAGTCAGTTCCATTGGCCGACTGACGCTCGCACCGCCCACTCGCAGTCGCCAGGTTCGCGGCTCAATTTCCGGAATGCCCGCGAGGTGATAGCGGACAAAGAAAGCGTCGTTTGCGGTGAACGGGCGGCGCAGATCAGCAAGCGGTGTCTCGAAATTTGGCGGCCGGAAGCTGCGCTTGATGAGGGGCTTTTTGCCGGACAGAGCGAAAAGGACCTCGTCCGCCGCCGCGCCACCAGCATCGGCAACGTCATCGCCGCGACCAATGGGCATTGCGCCGAGCATCAATGCGCCCGCGGATCCGGTCAGCCATCGACGTCGTGTAATCATGTTGATCCTCGAGCAGGCAATCGCAAGGTATCCGAGAGCTGGGCTTTGCTCAACTAATACGTAGGCTCCTCTCGCCGCCAAAGCCGAGCGGCAAGCAATTTGCGGTAAGGTGCGCGGATGCTCATCGACCGGCTGCCGATTTCAGTTTTGAAGAGCCGCCTCGTTCCCGATCGAACTCCGCGCCCGCGACACGCCCGGGTGTAAGTGAGAGAAAAAACACCACGGTCACCTTTGCCGCCGAAGCGGCCGCGTGCCTGTTGGGATGCAGGCGGTAATGCGCCGACGAGGGTGCGCGCCTGCGACGTGAGGTGGCGCTCGGCGGCACGAAACACACATCGGTATAGCTCCCGACAGAGATCATAGGCAGCCGACCCGATCCAGTTCTTGGGCAGCAGCGCATCCGGCAGCAGCGGATCGCGCAAGTGAATCTTGCGATACTCGTGAATAAGCAATGTCCTAAGCACGAACGCGGTCGCAGGGCAGAGGACGCGCCTCGATCTTAAGGCCGCGCGTATGGGACTGAAACCGGCGACAAAGCGCCGATAGGCATCGGCGAGCTCGGCTAGATCCCACCCCGACTCAACGAGCCGGCGGTCATCGCTCAAATGCGCGTTCACCGCCTGCATTAGAAACGCGCCTTTGCCAACAGCCGCTTCGGTCAGGTGCGCGCGAACGTCCGCAGCGCGACCGCCCGGATGCCCCCATGCGCCCGTTGCAAATTGCCCGAAGCCCAACCAGTGCAGCTCTTCGCGCAGGCGCTCACTCGGGCCGCCATACGTCGGCGCAGGCAATAAGATGAGAGTCCAGCGGCGATCCCAGGCGTGCGGGCGCGCGCCATAAATGCGCAGCGTCGCGGCGGCAAAACTCCTGCGGCCCCGCGCGGTCAGCCGGTACTCGCTTGTCCGGCCGCTGCGGCGCGCCGCGAGCCAGCCTTGCTGCGCGAGACGCGCGACCGAAGTGCGTACCAACCGCTCGGGTAGCCCAAACGGACCCGCCAGGCATATGAGACTGCCTAATGTGATGCGCCCGCCGCGCGGCGCGATCGAGTCGCCGAGAATTGTCACGAGGAGCGAGCCACTGCGCAACGGCCGCTGGCGGCGAAAACGCCCGATGAGCGTGTGCAGGCAAGTGTCGATCCGGTCGGTCACGTCAGCTCTGGGCGGGCGGCGCAAAACTCTTCAATTGTGACACATATACAGTTGCTGGATGTGACTTCTTGTGTCAGATTAGATGACTACGACCCGGAGATCGCCGTGTATACGCAAGGCCTCGATTCGCTTGGCAAAGACTGCCTGCCGACGCCGTCGGCCGCCACGGCCGCGCTCAGCACACACTTTGAGTCACGCATAGAACGCGACGAGAAGATTGAGCCCAAGGACTGGATGCCGGATGCCTACCGCCAGACTCTCGTGCGGCAGATCTCGCAGCACGCGCACTCCGAGATCGTCGGCATGCTGCCCGAAGGCAACTGGATTAGCCGCGCGCCGACGCTGCGCCGCAAGGCGGTACTCATCGCCAAGGTACAGGACGAGGGCGGCCACGGGATGTATTTGTACAGCGCCGCCGAGACCTTGGGCGTCGCGCGCGACGAACTCGTCGAGCAACTGCTCGCCGGCGCTGCGAAGTACTCCAGCATCTTCAACTATCCAACCCTCACCTGGGCGGATATCGGCGCTATCGGCTGGCTCGTCGATGGCGCAGCCATTATGAATCAGATTCCGATCTGCCGCTGCTCATACGGCCCGTATGCGCGTGCCATGGTGCGTATTTGCCGCGAGGAGAGCTTTCATCAACGTCAAGGGTTCGAGATCATGTTGACGCTCGCGCGCGGCAGCGCGGCGCAGCGTGCCATGGCACAAGATGCGCTCAATCGCTGGTGGTGGCCGTCCGTCATGATGTTCGGTCCTAGCGATGCGGATTCGAAACACACGGCGCAGTCAATGCGCTGGAAGATCAAACGGTTCACGAACGACGAACTGCGCCAGCACTTCATCGATGTGACCGCCCCGCAGGCGGACTTCCTGCAGCTTAAGATTCCCGACCCAGAGCTCTGCTGGGATGCGAAGACTCTGCACTACCGCTTCGGTGAGATTGACTGGAATGAATTTCATCGCGTTGTCCGCGGCCACGGCCCCTGCAATCGCGAGCGCTTGGAGGCGCGACGCAGCGCCCATGAAGAGGGCCGCTGGGTGCGTGAGGCAGCGCTCGCGTACGCCGACAAACAGCGCCCACGCGCCGCCGCAGCCTAAGGAGAGCATCGTGACGACATCGCCCGATTGGCCGCTATTTGAAGTCTTTATCCGCTCACGCTCCGGGCTTGAGCACAAGCACGTCGGCAGCGTGCACGCCGTCGATGCGCGCATGGCGCTGGAGCACGCGCGCGATGTCTATACGCGCAGACTCGAAGGCGTGAGCATCTGGGTCGTGCGCTCAAGCGCCATCGCCGCCTCCGACCCGCTCGAGGCGGATGCCTTCTTTGAGCCGGCGCGCGACAAGGTGTATCGGCATCCGACCTTCTATGCGATCCCCGAGGAGGTCAAGAATCTGTGAGCGCGAGTAACGATGCATCGGCGGGCAAAGATATGCTGCTGCATTACGTCCTCCGGCTCGCGGACACGAGCCTGATTCTCGGCCAGCGTCTGAGCGAATGGGTCGGTCACGCGCCGGCTTTGGAGGAGGACCTGGGGCTTGCCAACATCTCCCTCGACCTTATCGGTCAGGCGCGTCTGCTTTTAAGCTACGCCGGCGAGATCGAAGGCCGCGGCCGCTCCGAGGATGAGCTCGCGTTCTTGCGCGATGCGCCGGAATTTCTGAATCTGACGCTGGTTGAGCAGCCAAACGGCGACTTTGGCCGCAGCCTCGTGCGGCAGCTACTGGCGTCGGCCTTCCAGCTCGAGCTCTACACCGCGTTGCAAAGCTCTGCCGATACGCGCCTTGCGCAGATCGCGGCGAAGGCTCTAAAAGAGACTGCCTATCACTTCCGCTATAGCGCCGGCTGGGTCGTGCGCCTGGGCGACGGCACCGCCGAGAGCCGCGCGCGCGTGCAGAGCGCGCTCAACGAGCTTTGGCCATTTACAGTGGAGCTGTTCGCGTCCGACAGCGTCGATGAAGCTGTCGCCGCGGCCGGCGTCGCGCCGCGCGCGGCCGATCTCAAGGCGGCCTGGTCGGCGCGTATCGATGCTGTTTTGGCCAAGGCGACGCTCACGCGACCAGCCGATTCGGTGTACCCCTGGCATGGCAAGGGCGGCATCCACACCGAGCACTTGGGTTTCCTCCTGGCCGAGATGCAGTTTCTGCAGCGCGCCTATCCCGGCTGCAGCTGGTAGCTGCTCGATGAGCGTTGCGACGCCGGATCTCGATTCGCCGCATGCCGCGTGGCAATCCACAGTATGGGCGTTGCTCGCGACGGTCAAAGATCCCGAGATACCGATCTTGAACATTATTGAACTCGGCATCGTCCGCTACGTGCGCGGTGCGTCCTGTGACGCGGTGCGCGTGGGGTTGACGCCGACCTATTCGGGATGTCCGGCGACCGATGTCATACGCCGATCGGTCGAGCAGACTTTGGCGCGCGGCGGCATCGCCCAGGCCGTCATCGAGACAGTTCTCGCGCCGCCCTGGACGAGCGATTGGATTACGCCTGCGGGACGCGTGAAGCTTACCGCCTACGGCATCGCCCCTCCCGCGGAAGCGGTCGCGAATCCCAAGCGGCTTTTCGGCGCTGCGGTGGTCGCCTGTCCGCGCTGCACAAGTCTCGCGACGCGCCAGGTGAGCGAATTCGGCTCGACGCCCTGCAAAGCGCACTATTTATGCACGGCCTGCCTTGAACCGTTCGACTACTTCAAGTGCATCTAGGCGGCCTACCCTGATGTCCGCGTGCGAAAGCGCCACTGCGACGCAAATCCCTGCCAGCCATGCAACTTATGTCGCGCTCTCCGCAGGCGCGGGCCTGAGCGCGCTCCTGCCACTCATAGCGACGCGCCTTGTCGATGAGCCGGCATGCCATATTCTCGTGTTCTTTGGCAACTACAATGATCGCAGCGACGCGCACCTTGAGGAACTCCTCGCACTCAAGGATTGCAACCTCGAACGTCTCGCTGTGCACTTCATCATGGAGCGCGAGCCGGAAGAGGGTGAGCTCTTGAGCGGCAGGCTCGATGCGCAGAAGCTGCGCGCCTGCGCGGCGCAGCTTTTCGATGCCTGCGCAGTGCAGCAGTACTTCACGACGGGTGCCGCGAGTTTCGTTGCGGAATTGCACGATGAGTTACTCCGGCTCGGCGTCGAGCCGGCGCGAATCGTCGCCGGCAGCTTTGCCTTGACGCCGCGAGTAGCCCGCGAGCCGGGAGCGGCTCTTGCACCACCCGTAGCAGCGGGGGTAACGCAGGTCGACATCGTCATGGACGGGCGGCGCAGGAGCTTCACGATGCAAACGGGCGCGGAGAGCATTCTCGATGCCGCCGAGCGCGCGGGCATCGATCTGCCGTTCTCCTGTAGGGCCGGCGTGTGCTCCACCTGCCGGACCAAGCTTGTGCGCGGCGAAGTTGAGCTCATGCAGAACTATGCGCTCGAGGACTGGGAGCTTGCGCAAGGATTTATCCTCGCCTGTCAGGCGCATGCGAAGAGCGCTGAACTTGAGATCACTTACGATGAGACTTGAACCATGAGCTACCGCACGATCCTGTTCGAGTGCAACGCAGGGATCGCGCGCCTGACTCTGAACCGGCCGGAGCGCCTCAATAGTTTCAATATCGAGATGCACGAGGAGGTTCGCGCCGTGCTTGCGCGCGTCAAGGACGATGAGAGCTGCCGCGTACTCATACTTACAGGCGCGGGCCGCGGGTTCTGCGCGGGCCAGGATTTGTCCGATCGCGCCGTCGCTCCCGGCAGCGGTATGGCGGATCTAGGCGAGTCGATTGAGCTGCGTTACAAGCCGCTGGTGCTCGCGCTGCGCGCGCTGCCGCTGCCCGTGATCGCTGCCGTCAACGGCGTCGCAGCCGGAGCGGGCGCTAATCTTGCGCTCGCCTGCGATCTCGTGATCGCCGCGCGCGCCGCAAGCTTTATCCAGTCATTCGCGAAGCTCGGACTCGTACCCGACTCGGGCGGCACCTGGCTATTGCCGCGACTCGTCGGGCACGCGCGCGCGATCGGTATGGCATTTCTGGGCGAGAAGATCGCCGCTGAGCAGGCGGCGGACTGGGGCCTTATTTGGCGCTGCGTCGCGGATGAGGATTTTGCGGCTGCGGTGCGCGATCTCGCGCAGCATCTCGCGGCGGCGCCGACCCGCAGTCTGGCGCGAATCAAAGAAGCCATCTACTCATCCGGTGAGCGCAGCCTCGCAGCGCAGCTCGACGTTGAGCGCGACTGTCAACGCGAACTCGGGTATTCGCGCGATTATGCCGAGGGTGTGGCCGCGTTCATCGAAAAGCGAACGCCCCATTTCACCGGACGTTAGCGTGCATGCGCGAGGCACGCCCTGACGTACGACGCGTTGCCGTCATTGGCGCCGGCACCATGGGCGGCGGCATCGCCACGAGCTGCGCGACGAGCGGTCTTCACGTCACGTTGATTGACACGCAGGTGAGCGCGCTCGAGGAAAGCATGCGCCGTATTCGCGCGACGGTCGATGGCGCCGTGAAAAAGGGCCGCCTCACCCCGGAGGCGGGCGCCGCTGCACAAGCGCGCATTTTCGCGACGACTGACATTGCCGCGCTCGGCGCAGCCGATCTCGTGATCGAAGCTGTCTTTGAGAGCCTGCGGCTCAAACAGGATATATTTCGCCAACTCGATGCCAGCTGTCGCCCGGGTGTGCTGCTCGCGACCAACACCTCGACTCTCGATGTTGATGCCATAGCGAGCGTCACGGCACGCGCGCAGGATGTCGTCGGCATGCACTTCTTCAGCCCGGCAAACATCATGCGACTCGTGGAGATCGTGCGCGCCGCGAAGACCTCGGATGCGAGCATTGCGAGAGCGCTTGGCGCGACCCGGCAGATCGGCAAGATCGGCGTCGTGGTCGGAAATTGCTTTGGCTTTGTGGGCAACCGCATGCTCTATGCCTATGGCCGCGAGAATCAGCTCATGCTGCTCGAGGGAGCAAGCGCGCAACGCATCGATGGCGTGCTCGAGAGTTTTGGCATGGCCATGGGACCCAACGCGGTAGGCGATCTTGCCGGTCTTGACATCGGCTATCGCGTGCGCCGTGAGCGTAAGGATCTGCCGGACGATGCGCGCTACTTTCGTGTTGCCGACCTCCTCGTGGAAAGCGGTCGCCTCGGTCAGAAGACCGGACGCGGCATGTATCGGTACGGCGCCGAAAGGCGCGTCCGTGAGACGGATGCCGAAGTCGATGCGCTGATACGGGCCGAGGCCGCGCGCCTCAACGTCGCGTCGCGCGACATCAGCGACACGGAAATCATTGAGCGCTGTATCTATGCGCTTATCAATGAGGGCGCGGCGATTCTTGCAGAGGGCATCGCCGCGTCGCCGCAGGATATCGACATCATCTGGTGCAACGGCTACGGCTTTCCGCGCGCGCGCGGCGGCCCGATGGCGTACGCTGATACCGTGGGGCTTGCCACCGTGTACGATGGCGTACGGCGACTTGCCGCCGAGCATGGCTCGCGTTACTGGACTGCCGCTTCGCTACTTGCCGACTTGGGCGGGCGCCGCAGCTCCTTTGCCGCCTGGCATGCTGAGCGCGACCGCCGCTCCTGACGGTCACGGAAAGAGTTCATGCTGCTCGAGAGTTTCATCCAGGGACAGTGGCGCACCGGCAGCGGTCAGGGTGTGCCGCTACACGATGCAACCAGCGGCGCGGTCGTGGCCGAGGCGAGCGCAGCAGGCATTGATTTCGCTGCTGCACTTGATTACGCGCGCGCTGTCGGCGGACCCGCGCTGCGGGCGCTGACGTTTCATGAGCGCGCCGGCCTTCTGAAAATACTGGCCAAGGCCTTGGGGGCCCACAGAGACGAGCTCTATGCCCTGTCGTACCGGACGGGTGCTACCAAGAACGATTCACGCATCGATATCGACGGCGGCATCAGCACGCTCTTCGTCTATGCCAGCAAAGGGGTGCGCGAGCTGCCGAACGGGCGTGCATACATCGACGGCGCGACGGAGCCGCTGTCGAAAAACGGCAAGTTCCTGGGCCAACATTTATGCGTACCGCTCACCGGTGCGGCCGTACACATCAACGCATTTAATTTCCCCGTCTGGGGCATGCTCGAGAAGCTCGCGCCGACGCTGCTGGCAGGTGTTCCAGCCATCATCAAGCCGGCGACGCCGACCGCCTATGTCGCTGAACTTCTTTTCCGGCGCATGATCGAATCGGGCGTGCTGCCCGAGGGTGCCGTGCAGCTCGTGTGCGGCAGCGCCGGAAATCTGTTTGATCATCTTGAAGGTCAGGACGTCGTGTCGTTCACCGGTTCCGCCAGCACCGCTGGCGGGCTGCGGCGCCACGCGGCCGTTGCGGAACGCTCCGTGCGCTTTACGGCAGAGACCGACTCGCTCAACTCCTCGATCCTGGGTGAAGACGTGCTGCCCGTGTCGGCGGAGTTCGAGCTCTTCATCCGCGAGGTCGTGCGTGAGATGAGCGTGAAGGCGGGGCAGAAGTGCACTGCCATTCGCAAGGCCATCGTACCGGCTGCCCGTTGCGCGGCAGTCCTCGATGCGCTGCGCAGCGCGCTCGCGCATCTTGTGATCGGCGACCCGCGACTTGAGGCGGTGAACATGGGACCGCTCGCATCCTTGGCGCAGCGGCTCGAGGTGCGCGCGCAGCTCGCAAAGCTTGCGGCCGACGGTAACGTTCTGTTTGGCGGTGCGCTTGCCCTGCACCCTCTGGGCGCCGACGCGGAAAAAGGCGCATTCATCGCGCCTGCGCTTCTCCACTGTGAAGATGCGCGCGCCGCGCACGCCGTACATACGGTTGAGGCCTTCGGTCCAGTATGCACCGTCGTGCCCTACGACAATATCGACGGCGCGATTGAACTGGCGCGACGCGGAGGCGGCAGCCTCGTAGCCTCGGTATTCAGCGCCGATGACGCGCTCGCCGCGCGCCTGGTGCTGGGGCTCGCGCCGTTCCATGGACGCGTGCTGGTCGTCAACCGAAATTGTGCCGAGGAATCGACCGGCCACGGCTCGCCGCTGCCGCATCTCGTGCACGGCGGTCCCGGCCGTGCCGGAGGCGGGGAGGAGCTCGGCGGCGTGCGCGGCGTGCTGCACTACATGCAGCGCACGGCGCTGCAGGGCACTCCCGACACGCTGACAGCCGCAACCGGTCAGTGGGTGCGCGGTGCGCGGCGGCGCACCCCCACCAAGCATCCGTTCCGCATTCCCTTTGGGGACCTCAATATTGGCGACAGCTTCAACTCGCTCGAGCGCGAAGTGACGCTGATGGACATCGAGCGCTTCGCCGCCCTCTCCGGAGACCATTTCTATGCGCATATGGACGAGGCCGCCGCTAAGCGCAATCCTTTGTTTGGCGGCCGCGTCGCCCATGGCTATTTTCTGATTGCGGCGGCCGCCGGGCTGTTCGTCGAGCCGCAGTTCGGACCGGTGCTTGCGAACTACGGAATCGATGCACTGCGATTCGTCAAACCCGTGAAGCCCGGCGATCGGATCAGCGTACGCATTGCCTGCAAAGAAAAGTCGTTGCGCGCCGGCGCAGGCTACGGTGAGGTCCGCTGGGACACGGAGATCGTCAATCAGCACGGCGATGCGGTGGCAAGCTACGATGTGCTCACGATCGTGAGTGAGCGCGCGATTCCCGACCAGGTGGCCTAGACCCATGCCCACGCCCGATACAGTAGCGCTCGATTACTATCGGTCCGCCTGCCCGGCCCTGCAATTTGCTGCGCCGCTGCCGGGAATACTCGAGATCATCATTACCAATGAGCCGCGCTTGAATGCCGCGGATGCCGCGACACACCGCGACCTTGCGCAGATCTGGCGACTCCTGGACTCGGACGCTGCGATTCGCGCCGTGCTGGTGCGCGGCGCCGGCGCGCACTTCTGCGCGGGCGGCGACTTTGCGCTGATCGAGGAAATGATTGCCGATGACGCAGCGCTGGTGCGCGTCTGGAAAGAAGCAAGCGATCTCGTCTATAACCTCGTGCACTGCTCCAAACCGGTCGTCTCCGCGATCCGCGGTACGGCTGTGGGGGCGGGCCTTGCGGTTGCGCTGTTGGCGGACATCGCTATCGCCGGCAAGAGCGCACGCCTCATGGATGGCCACACGCGCCTCGGAGTCGCTGCGGGTGATCATGCCGTGCTGATCTGGCCACTGCTGTGCGGACTTGCACGCGCACGCTACTACTTGCTGCTCAACGAGCCGGTGAGCGGTGAGCTGGCCGAGCGCATCGGACTCGTCGCGCGCTGCGTCGAGGATGAAGCGCTGTACGCGACCGCGCTCGAGATAGCGCGCAAGCTCGCGGCCGGCAGCCCAACAGCCATGCAATGGACCAAGCGGACGCTCAATAATTGGCTCAAGCTCGCAGGCCCGAGCTTTGATGCGTCGCTGGCGCTTGAGTTTTTGGGATTTCGCCTTCCCGATATCCGCGCCGGCTTGGCAGCGGTCAAGAATAAGCGGCCGATATAATACGCCGGGAGTTCACAGACGACTCCGAGGGAAGGGCATGCAGCCTTGTCGGATACTGCTCACGATCGCACTCGCCTTGGCATACGGCGCGCCGAGCGCCGCGCGGGGCGCAGGGTCTGTGGGTGGATCGCTGGATTTGACCTCGGATTATATCTACCACGGCCTGTCAGAGTCGTATGGCGATCCCGCTCTGCAGGCTGACATCCATTATCGAACTGACTCTGGAGCGGCGGCAGCGGAGAATTTCATCGGCCTGTGGGGCTCGACGATTAGCCGCAGCGCGACTGGCGGAAATTACGAACTCAATGCCTACCTGGGGCGCACTTTTCTTATCAATGCGAACTCGAGTGCGACGTTGAGCTACGTGCACTATGCCTACCCGGACGACCACGGCCGACCGCGTTACGACTATGACGAGCTCGCGGCCGGCTGGGGGTATCAGGACCGGGTGTTTGCGACAGTCGCCTGGACCCCGGATACCGCACGCTACTCGGAGCGCGGCTTAGGCCGCTGCTGTCGTGCCTTCTCCTACGACATTGCTGTGCACCAGAGCTTGGGTCACGCGTTCACGCTATCGGCCGCTGTGGGGTACGATGCGCTCAACGGAGCCTCTGGCTATGCCTACTGGAACGGCGGTGTCGCCTATGCGATCGGTGCTTGGCAGGTCGACTTGTCTTATTTCGCCATGCAGCGTCGCGCAGTGGATCTCTATGGCTCCGTCATTGCGGGCAATCGGCTGGTCGGCACTTTAGTCTGGCGGTTTTGAACCCTTATGCGCATTCGTGGAACCTACCGTCATGCCCACAGCTACGCTGGCTGCCGTGTCGGGTCCGCGCCTCGCGTCGCCGTGCGCGCGCCGCATGAAACCTGAGCACACAGGTGGGTCGAGGACGGAGCGAGCCGCAGCGAACGCGACCACGGGTGATCAGCGCGACCGTGCCCTAATCGAGCGCATCGCGCGCTTGGACCGCGCGGCGCTCAAGGAACTGTACCTTCTTTATCACCGCCGGCTCGCTCGCTTTCTGACGCGCGTGACTTCCCGCTACGACCTTGCGGAGGAGATCATCAATGACACGTTCTGGGTCGTTTGGCAGCGCGCCGGCGAATTTCGCGGCGCCTCGAACGTCTCCACGTGGATCATGGGAATCGCATACCGGCGTGGACTTAAGGCGCTGAAGCGCGCCAGCGTCATGCAGCTCGGCGTGAATGATACGCCTGACGCGGAATACTCCGGCCACGAGCCCTGGAGTGGCGCCGAACGGCGCGAATGGGTCAATGTCGCGCTCGCGAGACTGCCATCTGAACAGCGCCTGGTGCTCGAACTCGCCTATCACCTGGGCTATTCCTGCGAAGAGATCGCGATCATCATGGATTGCCCCGTCAACACGGTGAAGACGCGCATGTTTCACGCGCGCAGGAAACTGCGAGTGCTGCTGCCGCAGTTGGCCGGCATGGACGTGGAGTCGCACGAGTGACGGCTGACTCGGTCCACAGTGCGCATCACGAAGACCTGTGGGAGCTCATCCCCTGGCTCGTGAATGGGCGCTTGAGCGGCGACGCTGCGGCACCGCTGGGCGCGCACCTGGAGCAGTGCCGTGAGTGCGCCCGCGAGTACGCGGATCAGCAGCGCATCTACAACGCGATGCAGGCCGACGACGCGATCGCGTTCGCCTCCGAAGCGTCTTTTCAGAAACTCGCGACGCGGCTTGACGCCGCGCCGGAAGCGGCGCGCACGAGCCCCTCGTTGCGCAGCTTGGCCGCGGCCTGCGTTCTTGCAGCGCTGGGATTGGCAGCATGGGGCGGGTGGGCCGTGCATCGCTTACCGGTCAGCGCGAATGCCCCGTACCATACTCTGACGTCGTCCGCGCCTGTCAGCGCCGCCGGCGCGCAGCTGCGCGTTGTGTTCGCGCCTAAACTCACGCTGAGTGAGCTTGCGCGGCTGTTGCATTCGATCGACGCCAACATCATCGCGGGACCCACGGAAGCGGGGGTCTACACATTGGGCTTCGGGCCGAGCCTCGACACGCCTGCCCAGGTTGCGCGACGGCTCGCGCTCCTCAGAGCAAATGACAACGTGCGCTTCGCCGAGCCCGTCGCGGCCGCACCGTGACGTGCTGCCCGTGAAACGGATCTTCGCGATAGTTCTGTGTGTTGCCCTTGCGGCGTGCGCATCGACACGCGGCGGCCCGGTCGCGCCACCTCTGTCTGCCGATATGCGCTCTGACCCTTCAAAGTTTGTGGTCGTGACCGTGCGCAACGAGCCGCGGCCGCTTGCGACCCGAGCCGGGGCGACGCTGCGCGGCTATGACAGCGCCGGCCTGTACGGCGTCACGAGCGCCGCGCGCGCCGCCGTGCACGAGCTCACACGCGACTACGGTCTGCGCGAAGTGTCGGCATGGCCGATCGAGGCGCTGCGCGTGCACTGCATTGTCTTCCGCATGCCTGAGAACAGCGTGCCGGTGCAGATGATTGCGCGCCTGGCACACGACCCGCGGGTGGATTCGGCGCAGCCGCTCAACCAATTCACGACCGAAATGCAGGCGGGTGACAGCGGCTATAACGATCCGTACGCGGGGTTGCAGACCGTGCTGCGCGATTTGACGGTTGCGCAGGCGCAAACCTGGTCACGGGGCACGGGCGTGCGCATTGCGATCGTTGACACCGGCATCGACTTCGAACATCCCGATCTTGTGGGACAGGTTATTGCGCGCCGCAATTTTGTCGACGCGGACGAAAAAGCCTTCCGGCTTGATCGGCACGGTACGGCGGTTGCCGGAGTCATCGCCGCAGTGGCTGACAATCACATTGGGATTGTCGGCATCGCGCCCGAAGCGCGTTTGCTCGCGCTGAAGGCCTGTTGGCAGTCAGGCTCGGTCAGCGGACCGGCAGCCTGTAACAGTTTCACGCTCGCGCAGGCGCTGGAGAGCGCAATTGATCTGCAGGCCGATGTTGTGAATTTGAGTCTTGCAGGACCTCCTGACCCGTTGCTCGCGCGGCTCCTGCGACGCGGCATGCAACGCGGCATCATCTTCGTCGGTGCGGCGCCGCCGGCGGGTTTGCTCGCCGGTTTTCCGACGGCGGTGGACGGGGTTTTGGCCGTCACGGCCGCAGAGGAAACGGCGGGCGAGGGCAGGTACCTGCTCGCACCCGGTCACGAGGTCCTGACGCTGGTGCCCGATGGCCATTGGGATTTTGCCTCCGGCAGCTCAATCGCCGCGGCAGAAGTCACCGCGACCGTTGCGCTCCTTCTCGCCGCGCGTCCACACATGGCAGCGCCGGAGCTATACAGGGTTCTCGCGCTCACCTCGCAGAGCCTCACCTCCCACGAGGCGCCGTTCACCTCCGTCAACGCATGCGCGGCACTCGCGGAAGTCCTGCAGCGCGCTGGCTGCGATCTGGGCAGGAGTGCGGTGGCCTTGAGCGAGGGCGCCGCCGGAGAGTCCCACCCACGGCAGCGCACTCGAACGAACATCGCAAACTAAGGTCGGCAGCCGTCAGCGGCGGCCATCCCTGCACCCTAGCGTGCAGCCCGCTCGTGCATCGCCCGACTCGGGGGCGCGAGCCGCGTGGAAAAGCGTCTCAGAGCTGTACAAATAGACGCATTTCTTCAAAAGCTGAGATAGTCTGCCGCGTCGGCGCAGATACCCTATTGCAGTCACTGTTTTCACGCGAGAGCGTTGTCAGGCGGATCGGTCCAGGGCGTAGCACGACCGGGATTCGCGCGATAAGGATCTAGCGTTTCTTGGCGCTTGGCGGAACAGGATTTTCCGATCGAGACCCCCCGCGCGGGAAGGCAGTGATTGCGCTATTTCGCACGCTTGCGGTAACGGTTGATACGTACGGCGAGTCACGGTCAAGAAACCGCCACGGGCGCAGCGCCCAGTCGCCCGCGTAACCCACGCCGATGCGCGCGCTCCGGGCGATTCTCGGCGCCGGCGTGCCCGCGTCGGGTCGCTCGAGCCATAGCGTGTCGCCACACAGGTCCGCCGCATTGAGCTTGCGATCGATGCGCATCGCGCGACATAAAAGCCCGGGACCCCAGCTCGAATCGACGAGGTTGGATACGGGCGCCAATGCCCGCAATAGCACAGCGTGGGGCTTGCCTGCCCGAGTCGTCACTACGTTCAGACAATTCCACATACCATAGATCAGGTAAACGTAGGCGTAGCCCGGCGGTCCGAACATGACGCGGGTGCGCGGCGTGTGCCCACGCGCGGAATGTGCCGCCAGGTCTTGAGGTCCACGGTAGGCTTCGGTCTCAACAATGCGACCGACACGCTCGATCTTGCCGTCGTCGTGCACGAGGTGCATGCCGATGAGCTCGCGAGCGACCTGCAGTACGCCGCGCGCGTAAAAGTCGCGCGCTAGTCGACCGTGTAGGCGATTGCGGCGCCGATTTTGCTTACAATCAGGCGTCAATGGTGCGAATGGCGGTTGCAACTTAATGATTGTGCGTTGGCTCATTTCTGGCGCTCTCGCGCTACTGTTCTGGGCATCGGCGGGCGCAACTCAGTATGAACTTGCCGACGGTGCCCCGCCGGTGTTTGGCGCCGACCAGTACGTCAAAGCAAATTACGAGGACACGCTCCTCGATATCGCGCGGCGCTACAGTGTCGGCTACGAAGAGATCGTACGCGCCAATCCCAAGCTTGATCTATGGATACCAGGTGCTGGCGCTGATGTGCTCGTGCCCGGCCGCCGTATTCTGCCGCCCGGGCCGCACGAGGGAGTCGTCGTTAATTTGCCCGAGCATCGCCTCTACTACTACCCGCGCGCCAAGCGGCACGAAAAAGCCGTCGTGATCACCTACCCCGTGAGCGTCGGGAAAATGGACTGGCGCACTCCGCTCGGGCAGACGCAAATCGTCAGCAAACAGACGCTGCCCTCCTGGCATCCGCCCCCATCGGTCCTCCAGGAGCATGCCGAGCGCAGTGATCCGCTGCCCAAGGTCGTGCCTCCGGGTCCGGATAATCCACTCGGCGAATACGCGATGCGGCTCGGGATTCATCCCGGCGACTACTTGATCCATGGCACCAATAACCCGCAAGCCGTCGGTATGGCGGTGACCCATGGCTGCATCCGCATGTACCCCGAAGACATCGAGGCACTCTTTAAGATGGTGCCGCTCGGCACCAAGGTGTGGTTGATTAATGAGCCGGTGAAGGTTGCCTATGTCGACGGCGAGCTGTTGCTCGAGGCGCACCCGCAGGTCGACGCTGAGGGACAGACTATGGAGCCGGACCTGGATATGCTGTCGCAGCGGCTCGACCATGCGCTCGGCTCAACGACCGCGGCGATCAACTGGGATCTGGCGCGCGAGACCTTGCAAGCGGCACAGGGCATGCCCGCGCTTGTCGGCCTACAGGCCGATCTCGACGCGCCGGCAGCGCCGGCGGCTGCGACGCCTGCGCCGGCAGCGCCCGACCCGGCTAGCGCAACTTCTGCGCCACAGCCACCTGTTCCCACGGTGCCAGCCGAGGCGCCGCGCTAGGCGTGCTGCCATACAAGCGGCCGGGTCAGCGCGACTTGCCTCAAGCGTTCGTCTTAAGTTCCGCGACGAACAGCACGGGTCCGGTGGGCGCGCCGCTCGGCGAGCCGCGAGGGGGCTCGAGACTCACAGCGAGCTTGCTCGCATGAGCGAGCGCGTCCTGCTGAGTCGCGCTCAGCGTGCGTTCAAGTTGCCCGGCATCTGGCAGCAGACCTAATGAAACCGGGGCTCCGCCACCTTGCGGCAGCGCCCAAAGTTCAAACGAATGCCCAGGACGCGCAACGGCGCCGGCGAGCGCGACGGCTCGCAGTCGCGCGCCGCGCGCGTCCGTTTCGATGCTCCAAACGCCCGGGCCTTGCGCCGCCTTGATTGTCGCCACCGGCTGCAGTTGCGGCGGCAGCGTCATGCGCCAAGCGAAAAATCCGCCTGCCGCGATAGCGCACACTACGATTGCCGCGGCCAGCGCGCGCATCGCAGCGCGTCGTGCCGGTACCGCTCGGGATGCCTCGGCGATACCGATCCGCGCCTCGATTGCGCGCCAAACCTCCGGCGCCGGGGCAAGCGGCGGCAGGCCGAGCGCCAGCGGAATAAGGCGACTCTCCCAGGTTTGCACGCGGCTTGCGATATGCCAATTTTCCGAGCGCCAGCGCTCGAAGCGGCGCCGTGCGGGACCGCGCAGCGTGCCCAACACGTACTCGGAGGCGAGGGCATCGATCAGTTGTGGTTGGTCGTGTCTCATGTTTCGAGGCACTGCCGCAGTGATGCCAGGCCGCGCCGGATCCAACTTTTGATCGTGCCCAGTGGCTCGCCGGTGGCGCGCGCGATGTCGGCATGTGAATAGCCATTGACGAATGCAAGCTCAATACCGCGGCGCTGTTCGCTGCCTAGCGCCTCGAAACAGCGCGCGAGCGCCGCGGCGGAACGGCCGGCGCTTGACCAGTCGCCAGCGCTTTCGGTCGCAAGCTCCGGCAGCTGTTCAATCGCGGCTTCGCGGAACAAATCCGCGCGTTCACTGCGCAGCACATCGATCGCGCGATGGCGCGCGATCGACATGAGCCAAATGCGCGCCGCTCCGCGCGCGCTGTCAAATTGCGCCGCGCGCTGCCAAATGCTGACAAACACGTCCTGCAGCGCCTCCTCGGCGAGCGCGCGCCGCTTCAAAACGCGCAACATGCACGCGAGCATCTGACCGGCCATGAGATCGTAGAGCTGTCGCAGAGCAACACGGTCGCGCGCCGCGCAGGCACGAATAAGCCGCTCAAGCTCCGCATCAATCGTGGTCGCGGCCTCGGACATGGTCTTATATACGCGCGCGGGTGGCAGGCGGATGCACGGCGCGCCGCAGCCCGGCGAGCGTCCTACCGTTGACAGGCGCCGCGGATGCGGACATGGTCCGTGAGTCTAGACTGGATTCTGTTATCTCGCATTATGAGCGCCGTCTCTGCCTCCGGGGTCATCACGATCACGACTGACTTTGGTCACCAAGGCCCGTTCGTGGGCGTCATGAAGGGCTGCATATTGAGCCGCTTTGCCGCCGCGCGGATTATCGATCTGACTCATGAGATCGTTGTTCACTGGCCGGCCGAGGCCGGCTTTTGGCTGGCGCGGGCGTACCGCTACTTCCCTCCCGGAACCGTACATGTGGCGGTGGTGGATCCGGGAGTCGGCACGTCGCGCGATATCATCGTGGTATCGGCCGGTGGGCATCTATTCTTCGCGCCTGATAACGGGCTACTGGCGCCCATCGTCGCGCAACACGCCGGCGCCTCGATCGTACGCCTGAGCGCGGCGGCGCTGGTGCGCTTTGGCATCGAGCAGGCGAGTGCAACTTTTCACGGTCGGGATATTTTCGCGCCGCTCGCGGCGGAGCTCGCTGCCGGACGCTGCACGCCGGCGGATTTGGGAGAGCGCACCACAACCCTCGTGCCCTCCTGGGTGGACGAGCCGACGATCGATGGCAACGTCACGGGGCTTGTTATGACGATCGATCATTTCGGAAATCTCATCACCAACATCGATGCCCCCCTTATTGCGCGCTTCCGCGAACCGCGCATCGCCGCGGGCAATCACACATTTGAGTTGCGCCGCACCTATGGGGACGTAAAACCCGGCGAGTACCTGGCGCTCATCAACTCCTTTGGCGTCATTGAGATCGCGCGGGCAGAGCAGAGCGCCGCCGATGGCTTGGGCTTAAGCCGAGGGGCCCCAGTCATCGTGCGTGACGCCTGGGGAGGCGCATAACACGTACCGCAGTTGATCGGCGGCGGGAATCCGTTATAGTTCGCAGCCTTGCCGCGCGCGATCAGAACGCGTTAGTCATTGATTGTTATAAAGAATTAGACCCGAAGAGATGCCCGAGCGAGACACCGAGAGCTTCGATATCGACGAGGAGTTCCTGAGCGGGGCCGAAGACGGCACCGAATATGAGCGGCTTTTGGATAAGGTGGACAAGCGCGTACGCTCCCAGCAGGGCGGCAAGCGCGGAAAGGCCGCCTGGAGCCGACTTGAGGAAATCCTCGCCGACCGCAAGCTCGAGAAAGACCTGCGCGACACCTTTGACGACGAGTCTTAAGCGGACTCGCGCCAATCAATCGTGTCCGTGATGCGCCCGGTCACATCCTGGATCGTCCTCAAATTCGGCGGTACCAGCGTTTCCTCGCTCGGCAACTGGCGCAACATCGCTGACGTCTTGCGGCAGCGTCGCGCCACGGGAGCTCGCGTGCTGGTGGTGCACTCGGCGCTGACCGGCATGACCGACTGGTTGGAAAAGCTCCTCGACCCGAATCAGGCGCACACCACGAATGCCATGCTGGCGGCGATCGAGGAGCGCCACCGAGGGCTTGCGCGTGAACTCGCCATTCCGGTGAGTGCTGAGCTCGCCCGACAATTCGCGGAGCTGCGGCAGATCGCCGCAGGGGTTGCTCTCGTCGGCGAGGCGAGCGATCGGATTCGTGCGCGCGTGCTCGCAAGCGGCGAACTCATGGTGACCGAGCTGGCTGTACTTTACCTGCGCGCGCAGGGCCTGGAAGCCGACGCGAGCGATGCGCGTTGCATGCTGCGCGCAACCGAGCGCCGCGGCGCCTCCGGCAAGGCTTCCATCCTCTCTGCCGCCTGCAGCTTCGCGCCGGACGCGCAGCTGGTCGAGCGCCTGTCGGCGCTTGCTCCGATCGTCGTGACGCAAGGTTTTATCGCGAGCGATGCCGACGGCAACACGGTATTGCTGGGGCGCGGCGGCTCGGACACCTCGGCCGCGTATTTCGCAGCGCTGCTCTCGGCAGCGCGTCTGGAGATCTGGACAGACGTGCCCGGCATGTTCAGCGCCAATCCGCGCTCGACGCCGACGGCGCGCCTGCTGCGCGCGCTGCATTACGATGAGGCGCAGGAGATCGCGAGCAATGGTGCCAAGGTGCTGCACCCGCGCTGCATTCTGCCCGCGCGTCAATATCGGATCCCGCTGCATATCTATGCGACGCAGACTCCGGATCTGGAAGGCACGGTCGTCAGCCACGAGGGCGGCGACGGCGCCGCGCACGTCAAAGCAATCTGCATCAAAAAGGGCATCACGCTGGTCGCGCTCGATAGTCCCGGCATGTGGCATCAGGTGGGCTTTCTTGCCGACGCATTCCAAATATTCAAAGCGCACGGCATGTCGGTGGATTTGGTGTCGACCTCCGAGACTAACGTGACCGTGTCGCTAGATCCTGCTGCCAATTGCCTCGATGGGGCTTTGCTCAATGCGCTGGTCGTCGACCTCGAGCACCTGTGCCGCGTGCAAGTGATCGGCCCGTGCGCTTCGGTGAGTCTCGTCGGGCGCAACATCCGCGCAATTCTGCATCGCCTCGGGGACGCCTTCGAGCTCTTTGCCGAGCAGAAGATCTACCTCGTGACGCAGGCCGCGAACGACTTGAATTTCACCTTCGTCGTCGACGAGGACCAGGGCGAGCGGCTGGTCGAGCAGCTGCATGAGCTACTCATTCGTCCTACCGCGGACGACCGCGTGCTGGGGCCGACCTGGGAGGAGCTGTTCGCGCGGCCTGCGAGCGCAGAAGTGTCGCATCCGTGGTGGTACCACAAGCGCGCCGAGCTCTTGCGCGCGATGGCGAATCACGACGCAGCGTACGTCTACGATCGACAGACGATCCGCGCTGCAGCGCGCGCGCTACGCGGCTTGCGGTCGGTTGCGCGCGTGCTCTATGCGATGAAGGCGAACGCGCACCCGCGGGCGCTCGAGGCGCTGCGCGCCGAAGGCGTGGAGCTTGAGTGCGTCTCGCGCGGCGAGGTCGAGCGCGTGCTTGAGCTATTTCCCGACATCGAGCCCTCGCGCATCCTCTATACGCCCAATTTTGCAGCGCGCGATGAATATACCTGGGCGCTCGGGCAGGGGCTGCGCGTCACGGTCGACAATATCTATGTGCTCGCCACCTGGCCCGAGCTCTTTTCGCAGCAGGACATTTTCGTGCGCGTCGATACGGGCGCCGGCCGCGGCCACCACCAGCACGTGCGCACCGCCGGCATCAACTCCAAATTTGGGGTTCCCGTGCCGGACCTGGATGAATTCGCGCAACGCGCACGCGCCGTTGGCGCGCGCGTCGTAGGCCTGCACGCGCATGCCGGCAGCGGCATCTTCAACGTCAGCAACTGGCAGCACAATGCGTTCCTGCTGGCAGAACTTGCGCAGCGTTTCGCCGATGCGCGCGTGATTGACGTCGGCGGCGGCTTTGGAGTGCCGGAAAAGCAGGGCGAAGCGGGCATCGACTTGGCGCAGCTTGATGCGGCGCTTGCGAAGGTGCGTGCAGCGCACCCAGGGCTTGAGATCTGGATTGAGCCCGGGCGCTATCTGATCGCCGCTGCCGGTGTGCTGCTTGCGCGCGTGACGCAGTTGAAAATCAAGGGCGCTGTGCGCTACGTGGGTATTGCGACCGGCATGAACTCGCTCATTCGTCCGGCGCTGTACGGCGCCTATCATGAGATCGTGAACCTGACGCGTCTTGGTGCGCCGCCGGAGCAGCTCGTCAATGTTGTGGGACCGATCTGCGAAAGCGGCGATATCCTCGGCCACGACCGCCTCCTGCCGGAAACCCAGGAAGGCGATGTGCTACTCATCGCCAATGCCGGCGCCTATGGGCACGTCATGAGCTCGCGCTACAACCTGCGCGAGCCGGCCATGGAAGTCTGCATCTAGCGCCTATGGTCCGCAGGCCGCGGAAATATCGCCTGCGGCGCCTGCTTCTGGGCGGCGTTCTCGGCGTCCTGGTCGCCGGCGTCGTGCTTGTCGGCCTCTTCTATATTTACGTAGATCACGTCGTCACACAGCAGTTCCAGGGTCGCCGTTGGACGCTGCCGGCACAGGTGTTTGCTGCGCCGCTTGAACTGTACGTGGGCGCGCCGCTATCCCTAAGCGATCTCACGGCCGAGCTTGCGCGCCTGCAGTACCGCGCGCGCGACAAGCTCGATCGGCCGGGCAGCTACCACCTGCAGAATGACCGCATCGAGATCGCGCTGCGGGCAACACGCTTCGCCGATGAGATGCGCGCGGCACAGACGCTTAGCATCGCGGCAGGAGCACGCTCGATCGAAGTGCTGCGCGACAGCGGCGGCCATGATCTGCCGATATTGCGGCTTGATCCCCTCCTCATTGGCAGCATTTTCCCGACTCACGGCGAGGATCGCATCGTCGTCACGCCTGCGGAGGTGCCGGCCTTACTGCCGGCAGCGCTGAAGGCGGTCGAGGATCGCAAATTCGACACGCATCACGGCGTTGATCCTGCCGCCGTCGCGCGCGCGATGTGGATTGATCTGCGCTCGCACCAGATCGCGCAAGGCGGAAGCACGCTCACGCAGCAGCTCGTGAAGAGCTATTTTCTCGACTCCCGCCAGACTATCGGCCGCAAGGCGCGCGAGGCTCTCATGGCTATCGCGCTCGAGTCGCACTTCAGCAAGACCGATCTCATGAACGCGTACATCAATGAGATTTATCTCGGTCAAGACGGCGACCGCGCCGTGCATGGCTTTGGCCTTGCGAGCCAGTTCTACTTTGGCAAGCCGCTCGGCGAGATCGAGCTGTCGGAGCTGAGCCTGCTGGTCGCGATCGTGCGTGGGCCGTCCTACTACGATCCGCGCCGGCACCCGGAGCGCGCCCTCGCGCGGCGCAATCTCGTCCTCAAATTAATGGCCGATCTCAGCGTCATAACTCCCCAAGATGCGCAGAGCGCGAGCAGCCGTCCGCTTGGTGTTACGAGTCGCGGCGCGGGTGCTTATTACCCCTCCTATCTCGACTTTGTACGGCGCACTTTGCGGCGTGACTATCGCGACAGCGATCTCACCCAGGAAGGGCTCAAAATCTTCACGAGCCTAGAGCCGCGTGCGCAGGATGAGGCCGAGCAGACGCTCGATCGCGAGCTCACGCGCCTGGAACGCTCGCGGCGGCCCACCAATGCGTCTCTGGATGGCGCGATCGTCATCACGGCACCCGCAAGCGGCGATGTGATCGCAATCGTCGGCGGACGACGCGTCGGCTACAGCGGCTTCAATCGAGCACTCGACGCCGCCCGCCCGATCGGCTCTCTGGTAAAGCCGTTTGTCTATCTGACCGCGCTCGAAACGCATCGCTACAATCTCGCGAGCATCGTGCAGGATGCCCCGGTAGACATTCGTCTGCCGAACGGCGGGCACTGGCGCCCGGTCAATTTCACGCACCAGACCTACGGGCCGGTGCCGCTGGTGCGCGCGCTCGCCGAATCATTGAACCTCGCAACGGTCGCGGTCGGCATGGACATCGGCGTCACACACGTCGCGCAGACGTTGCAGCGCTTTGGCCTGGAGCGCGCTCCCGCGCAGGTTCCCGCGCTCCTCTTGGGCGCGGTCAACGCGACGCCCGTTGAAGTGGCGCAGCTATACACCGGGCTTGCCAATGGCGGCTATCGCACGCCGCTACGTGCGGTGCGCGCGGTGATCAGCGCATCCGGTGAGCCGCTCAAGGCATTTCCTCTTGAGCTCACTCCAATCGCGCAGCCTGATGTGGTCTTCGAAGTTGATCAGATGATGCAGCAGGTGATCGAGCGCGGTACGGGTCGCGCCGCACGCACGGTGCTGCCGGCCGATCTCGTCGTGGTGGGCAAATCCGGTTCCACATCGGACCTGCGCGACAGTTGGTTCGCGGGATTTTCGGGCAGTCATCTGGAAGTGGTTTGGGTCGGCTACGACGACAATCACCCCACGGGCTTTACCGGCGCTGCGGCCGCGCTCGCCGTCTGGTCGCGCGTGCTCGCGGGGCTGGGCACCACGTCCTGGAGCGCCGCCACGCCTGAATCGCTGACCGATGTATCGATTGACTATCTCACCGGCCTGCAGCTTGAGGCCGGTTGCAAAGACAAGAACAATGACGCGATCCGTATCGCCGTTCCGGTCAGCACGCAGCTTGCGAAGCAGCCGGGCTGCGTGGGCGCGCTCGAACCGGGATTTGCTGAGCGCGTGGGTGAGCGGCTGCGCGCTATCATTCACAAATGATGCGTCAGGTGTTAATCGCTTTGCTGCTCGTCGTTCCCGCGGCGTGCTCGCTCACACGCGGTGCGCGCAACCCAGCAGCCGCGGCCGCATCCTCGGAAGCGGCGCCGGCGGACGCCGAAGCCGCTGCCAACGCGCCCGCACCGCCAGCGCCCACGCGGCAGTACCACCTGAGCGGGGCCGCGAGCGCTCTTGTGACCCAGGCTCATGCGCGCGCCGCGGCCGGTGACTATCCGGCCGCGACCGCGACGCTTGAGCGGGCACTGCGCATCGAGCCTGAAAACCCTTTGACGTGGATCGAGCTCGGACGGGTTCAGCTCGCCGCTGGGAATGCGGCACAGGCGGACAATATGGGACACAAAGCCGTTGCGCTTGCAAGCGGCGATCCCAACGCCCAAGCCGCCGCGTGGCGGCTCATCAGCGACGCGCTGCGGGTGCGCGGCCGCAATCAGGAAGCGGCCACCGCCAGCGCGCGCGCCGACACGCTCGCGCCGCACTGATCGACATAATTGAATCTACCGTGTGTGGCGCGCCGCAAGCTCCGCGACCACGCTCGCAAGCGGCAAGCCCCGGCTCTTTAGCAAGACCAGCATATGAAAGATGAGGTCGGCGGCTTCGGCGACGACCTTGTCGTCACTGGGCGCAACGGCCGCGAGCGCAAGTTCCAACCCTTCCTCACCGACCTTCTGCGCGATGCGGGTCGCGCCCTGTGCAACAAGACGCGCCGTGTAGCTGCCTTGCGGCTGCTCCGCGACGCGCTTTTCGATCACCGCCTCAAGCAACGCAAGAAACGCCAGCGGCTCGGCTGCACTAACGGCTGCATCGCCAAAACAACTGCGCGTACCCAGGTGGCAAACAGGACCCGCGGCGCGTGCACTCACCAACACACAGTCCCGATCGCAGTCTGCGCGCACGGCAACAAGCTCAAGTGCATGGCCGGAGGTCTCACCTTTTTCCCACAGACGCTGCCTGCTGCGGCTGAAGAACACGACGCGCCCGCGTTCGAGCGTGGCGTGCAGTGCCGCGGCGTTCATGTAGCCGAGCATCAATACCCCGCCGCTGTCCGCGTCCTGCACGATCGCCGGCAAAAGTCCCGCGCCCTTCGCGAAGTCGAGCGTGTCGACGTCGTTGAGCGTAAGCGGCGCACCCTGCCTCACAGCCGCACCTCGATACCGGCGCTGCGCAGCTCGTGCTTCAAGTCAGCGATGGCAAGCGCACCGGAATGAAACACACTCGCCGCGAGCGCGGCGTCAACACCGGCGTGTGCGAACACCTCGACAAAGTGGGAAACCCTGCCGGCGCCGCCCGAGGCCACGAGCGGCACGTCGCAACAGGCGCGCAGTGCCGTCAACTGCTCAATATCATAGCCGCGCTGCACGCCGTCACTTCCCATGCAGTTGAGGACGATCTCGCCGGCGCCGCGCGCCTGCACCTCGCGGGCCCACGCCAAGGTATCGCGCCCGCTGTCGCGCGCGCGCTGCACGTCGCCGGTGAATTGAAACACGCGATAGCCCGACGCTGTGAGCCGACTGTCAATACCGACGACCA
Organism: Steroidobacteraceae bacterium; assembly: GCA_036833805.1. GTDB lineage: Bacteria > Pseudomonadota > Gammaproteobacteria > Steroidobacterales > Steroidobacteraceae > PALSA-1196. Next base: position 27,588 of record DAITPA010000022.1, read on the forward strand.
CACATTGCGAGCCAAAGCGGGCGCTTAGGTCCTCGATGAGGCGTGGAGCGGCGAGAGCAGGGGAGTTCACCGAGACCTTCTCCGCACCGGCATTCAGCACCATCTCGGCG
>DAITPA010000023.1:0-25949 GCA_036833805.1 Steroidobacteraceae bacterium
TCCGTGAGGGCGGCAAGACCGTCGGCGCAGGCGTCGTGTCGAAAATCCTGAAGTAAGGCAATCACATGGCCAACCAGAACATCCGCATACGTCTAAAAGCCTTCGATCATCGTTTGATCGACAGCTCCGCCCGTGAAATCGTCGAGACCGCCAGGCGCACCGGCGCCACCGTGCGCGGTCCCGTGCCGCTGCCGACCAAGATGGAGCGCTTCACGCTCCTGGTCTCGCCGCACGGGGATAAGGACGCGCGCGACCAGTTTGAGCTGCGCACGCACAAGCGCCTGATGGACATTCTGAACCCGACCGACAAGACGGTGGATGCGCTCATGAAACTCGATCTTCCGGCCGGCGTTGACGTCCAGATCAAGTTGAACTGAAGGTACTCGCTGCGTATACTGCGCGGCTGTTTCGCCCCCGGACAAAAGCTCACGGGGGCTGGCCGCGAATGCGGCATCGGGCGAGGTTGGAGCCTTTGAGCTCCAAGACCACTCGAGACCCGCGATGTCTCTTGCGACGCCGCGGAACTCTCCTGTCGGCTCTCCTTACCGCTGTCGCGCCCCGCGACGCGCCAACCGTAGCGCGTCGCACTAGAGGAAGTCATCGATGCCAATGGGTTTGCTAGGGCGTAAGTGCGGCATGACGCGCGTGTTCACCGAGGCCGGTGCGACCGTGCCCGTGACCGTGATCGAAGTGCTGCCGAACCGCGTCACGCAGGTGAAGTCTGCCGAGACGGACGGCTATCGGGCCGTGCAGATCAGTTTTGGAGTGAAGCGCCCGCAACTTCTGTCTGCTGCGGTTGCCGGCCACTACGCCAAGGCGAAAGTTGCTCCCGGCCGCACGCTCATGGAATTTCGTCTCGGCGACAAAGAGAGCACTGAGCTGGCAGCCGGCTCCGAGATCACGGTCGAGCTCTTCAAGGCGGGCGATGCGGTTGATGTCACCGGCACGACCATTGGCAAGGGCTTCGCCGGCACCATCAAGCGTCACAACTTTGCAGGCGGCATGGCCTCGCACGGTAACTCGCTATCACACCGCGCCCCAGGCTCCATCGGGCAGCGCCAGACCCCGGGCCGCGTATTCTTGGGCAAGCGCATGTCCGGCCACATGGGCGCGATTCGCCGCATGACTGAGAACCTGAAGGTCGTCGAAGTCGACGTCGAGAGAAATCTTCTCCTGATCCGCGGCGCAGTTCCGGGAGCCGCAGGCGGCAACGTCATCGTACGCCCGTCATTGAAAGCCGCGCGCCAGGCCGCGAGGAAGAAGCTCACTCCGGTGAAGGCTGCCCCGAATCCCGTCGCGGCGAAGAAGTAACGGGCGTCTTTAAGATGAAGCTCAAAGTGTTGAACGGCAAGGCGGAGCTGCAGGTGTCTGATGCGGCGTTCGGCCGCGAATTCAACGAGGCACTCGTGCACCAGGTCGTGACCGCCTATCAGGCGGCCGGCCGTGCCGGCACGAAAGCGCAGAAGACGCGCGCCGAAGTACGCGGCGGCGGCAGAAAGCCATACGCGCAGAAGGGCACGGGCCAGGCGCGCGCGGGCTCGAGCCGAAGCCCGATCTGGGTCGGCGGCGGACGGACGTTTGCAGCGAAGCCGCGCGACTTTTCGCAGAAGGTAAACCGCAAGATGTATCAGGGCGCCATGCGCTCGATGCTCTCGGAGCTTGCGCGCCAGGACCGCCTGTGCGTCACCGAGGACATCACGCTGGAGGCCGGCAAGACGCGCCTGCTCGTCAATCAGCTGAAGACCTGGGAGCTCGATGACGTGCTCATCATCGTCGAGGCCGTTGAGGAGAAGCTGTTCCTCGCGGCGCGCAATCTGCACAAGGTGGAAGTGCTCGAGGTCGGCAAGTTGAACCCGGTCGCGCTCGCCAGTCACGACAAGGTGCTGATGACGGTCGCCGCGGTGAAGATGCTCGAGGGGCGCCTGCCATGAACCGCGAAGAGCTGATGACCGTGCTGATCGCGCCGCACGTCACGGAGAAGAGCTCGCTTGCGATGCAGAACCACAATCAGTACACGTTCCGCGTGCGCCGCGACGCCACCAAGATTGACGTGAAGAAGGCCGTGCAGATGATGTTCGACGTGCAGGTGCGCGCCGTACAGATTCTTAACGAGCCGGGCAAGACGCGCCGCTTTGGCGGCCGCAGCGGACGTACTCAGGACTCAAAGAAGGCCTATGTGAGTCTGGCTGCCGGCCAGACGATTGATTACGAGGCGAGGGCCAAGGCATGAGCCTGATCAAATACAAGCCGACCTCCCCGGGCACCCGCTCGGTCATCAAGGTCAACCGCGCGCATCTGCACAAGGGCGGTCCGCACGGGCCGCTTACGGTCGCACAGAGCAAGACCGGCGCGCGCAATCATTTTGGTCGCATCACGACGCGTCACGTCGGCGGCGGCTCGCGCCAGAAGTACCGCATCATCGACTTCAAGCGCGACAAGGACGGCATTGCAGGTGTCGTCGAGCACATCGAATACGACCCGAACCGCACCGCTCACATTGCGCTCGTCCTGTACGCCGATGGCGAGCGCCGCTACATCCTCGCGCCGAAGGGTGTCGCCGCGGGGGATGAGATCCGCTCGGGCGCCGATGCGCCGATCAAGCCCGGCAATGCGATGGCGCTCAGGCACATTCCGGTGGGCTCACTCGTACACAACGTCGAGTTGAAGCCCGGCAAGGGGGGGCAGCTCGCGAGAAGCGCCGGCGGCTCGGTGCAGTACACCTCGCGCGAGGGCGTTTACGCATCGCTGCGTCTGAAGTCGACCGAGACGCGCCGCGTGCATGTGGATTGCCGCGCAACCGTCGGCGAGGTCGGACACGACGAGCACAACCTCAGGAGCTACGGCAAGGCGGGAGCCAAGCGCTGGCGCGGCATCCGCCCGACGGTGCGCGGTCTTGCGATGAATCCGGTGGATCACCCGCACGGCGGTGGTGAGGGCAAGTCGGGGCAGGGCAATCCACATCCGGTATCGCCCTGGGGCCAGAATGCCAAGGGTTTGAAAACGCGCCACAACAAGCGCACCGATCACATGATTCTGCAGCGTCGTAAGAACAAGGTACGTTGATATGCCGCGTTCATTGAAGAAAGGCCCGTTCGTTGATCTGCATCTTGCGAAGAAGGTGCAGGTGGCTTCGGCGAAGAACGACAGGAAGCCCATCAAGACCTGGTCGCGCCGCTCCATGGTCATCCCTGAGATGGTGGGCCTCACGATCGCCGTGCACAACGGCCGTCAGCACATCCCGGTGCTCATGACCGAGAATATGGTCGGCCACAAGCTCGGCGAGTTCGCGCCCACACGCACTTTCAAAGCGCATTCGGGCGACAAGAAAGTCTCGGCGGCGACCTAAGAGGTATAGGCAATGGAAGTCATGGCCAAGCTGCGTTACGCACGCATCTCACCGCAGAAGTGCCGCCTGGTCGCGGACGTCGTGCGCGGCGAGCCGGTCGGCAACGCGCTTTCGGTTTTGAAGTTCATGCCGAAGAAGGGCGCGGAGCTGGTGCGCAAGGTCTTAGCCTCGGCCGTCGCCAACGCCGAGCACAATCATGGCGTCGACATCGACGAGCTCAAAGTCTCGCGGGTGCTCGTGGACGCAGCCCCGCAGCTCAAGCGCTTTTCCGCCCGCGCCAAAGGCCGCGGCACACGCATCATCAAGCGTAACAGCCACATCACCGTCGCCGTCAGCGACGGCAAGAAGGACTAGCGCATGGGTCAAAAGGTCAATCCGATCGGCATTCGCTTAGGGATCACCCGTGACTGGGTGTCAAAGTGGTATGCGGGCAAGAAGCAGTTTCCGGCACATGTGCATACGGACTTTCGAGTGCGCGCGTTCTTGCGCAAAAAGCTCGCCGAGGCATCGGTGAGCCGCATTCACCTTGAGCGCGCTGCGAAGAAGGTCAACATCACGATCCAGACCGCCCGTCCCGGCATCGTCATCGGCAAGAAGGGCGAGGACATCGAGAAGCTGCGCCAGGAGACGGCCAAGCTCTTAGGCATGCCCGTCAGCGACGTACGTTTGAATATCGCCGAGATCAGAAAGCCCGAGCTTGATGCGCAGCTCGTTGCGGACAGCATCGCGCAGCAGATCGAGAAGCGCGTGATGTTCCGGCGCGCCATGAAGCGCGCCGTGATGAGCACCATGCGAAGCGGCGCACTCGGCGTGAAGGTGCGAGTTTCCGGACGCCTGAATGGCTCGGAAATCGCGCGCACCGAGTGGTACCGCGAAGGACGCATTCCGCTGCACACGTTCCGCGCCGACATCGACTATGGCCTCACCGAAGCGCGCACCACTTACGGCGTGATCGGCGTGAAGGTCTGGATCTTCAAGGGTGAGGTGTTTGAGAAGCCCAAGGTTGAGGTGGTCGCCGAGGGCGAGGCTGCCCAGGCGGCCGCAGCGCCTATCGCGGTAGCGGTAACGACGCCATCGGTTGCCGCGGCGGAACAACCGAGCGCATGAGTCAATAGCCGTGTTGCAACCCAAGCGCACCAAATATCGAAAGCAGTTCAAGGGCCGAAACGCAGGCCTTGCGCTGCGCGGCAGCTCCGTGTCGTTCGGCGAATTCGGATTGAAGGCGACGAGCCGCGCGCGCATGACGGCGCGCGAAATCGAAGCTGCGCGCCGCGCCATGGCGCACTACGTCAAACGCGGCGGCCAGATTTGGATCCGCGTGTTTCCGGACGTGCCCATTTCCAAGAAGCCTCTTGAAGTGCGCATGGGCAGCGGCAAGGGCAACATCGAGTATTGGATCGCGCGCGTGCAGCCCGGCAAGGTGCTGTTTGAGATGGAAGGGGTGGATGAGACGACCGCTCGCGAGGCGTTTCGCCTGGCGGGCTCGAAGCTCTCGGTATCCACGATGTTCGTGAAACGGCAGGTGCGCTAGTGGACGCCAAACAGTTGCGCAGCAAAAAGGCCCCGGAGCTTGCGGATGAACTCGTGAAGCTGCGCAAGGAGCAGTTCTCGCTGCGCCTGCAGCGCGCGACCGGGCAGTCCCCCAAGCCCGATCAGTTCACCAAGGTACGACGCAACATTGCGCGCCTGAAGACGATCATGCGCGAGGCGCGCACGAGCCCCGCCGGAGAGAAAAAGTGAGCACCGAATTGCCCGCCGCAGCAACCCCTGAGAAGAAGCCGCGCACCCTCACGGGGCGCGTCGTCAGCACCAAGATGCAGAAGACGATCGCGGTTGAGATCGAGCGCCTCGTCAAGCACCCGCAGTACGGCAAATACATCCGCCGCACGACGAAGCTGCTCGCGCACGATGAGAGGGGCGAGTCCCACGAGGGCGACACCGTGACCATTACGCCGTGTCGGCCGCTGTCACGGCACAAGTCGTGGCGGTTGCTTGCGATCGTGGACAAGGCCGCGGGCTAGTGATCCACGAGGCAGCAGCACCATGATTCAGATGCGCACAATGTTGAACGCCGCCGATAACAGCGGCGCGCGCACCCTGATGTGTATCAAGGTGCTGGGCGGCACGCGTCGCCGCTATGCAACCGTAGGCGACGTCATCAAGGTGAGCGTCAAGGATGCGATCCCGCGCGGCAAGGTCAAAAAAGGTGAGGTCTACGACGCCGTCGTGGTGCGCACCAAGTTTGGCGTAAGAAGGCCCGATGGCTCGCTGATCCGCTTTGATGGCAACGCGGCGGTGCTGTTGACGAACAAGCTCGAGCCGATCGGTACGCGCATCTTCGGGCCGGTGACGCGCGAGCTGCGCAACGTGCAGTTCATGAAGATCATCTCGCTCGCACCGGAAGTGTTATGAGGAAGATCAGAAAAGGCGATCAGGTCGTGGTGCTGTCGGGGCGGGACAAGGGCCGCCGCGGCGCCGTGCTCCAGGTCCTGGCCGAGGGCCTCGTGGTCGTCGAAAGCATCAATATCGTGAAGAAGCATCAGCGCGGCAATCCGCAAGGCGGTCAGGCCGGCGGCATCATCGACAAGACGATGCCGATTCGCGCCTCCAAGGTTGCGATTTGGAATCCCTCGGGCAAGCAGGGCGATCGCGTCGGGGTCAAGACCTTGAACGACGGCCGCAAGGTGCGCTTCTTCAAATCAAACGGAGAAATGATCGACGCGTGAGCGTCGACATTGCAAACCCATGACGAGGCTGCAGCAGTTCTATCGCGAGAAGGTCGTCCCCCGTTTGACGGAGGAGCTCGGCCTTAAAAACCCGATGCAGGTGCCGCGCATCACGAAGATCACCATCAACATGGGGGTCGGTGAGGCGGTCGCCGATAAGAAGGTGATGGACGCGGCTGTCGCGGATCTCGCCAAGATCTCCGGCCAGAAGCCGCTCGTGTGCAAGTCGAAGAAGTCGATCGCGTCGTTCAAGCTGCGCGAGGGACTCGCGGTCGGCTGCAAGGTGACCTTGCGCGGCGCGCGCATGTACGAGTTCCTGGACCGCTTGATCAGCATTGCAATTCCGCGCATCCGCGATTTTCGCGGCATGTCGGCACGCTCCTTCGACGGCCGCGGCAATTACAGCCTGGGCGTCAAAGAGCAGATCATCTTCCCCGAGATCCAGTACGACCAGGTCGATCAGATCCGGGGCATGGACATCACGATTACGACGACGGCCGTCGACAACAAACAGGGTCGAGCGCTGCTCGAGGCTTTCAGCTTCCCATTCCGGAAGCAATGAGGATTTCTTAAGGCTATGGCGAAAACCAACATGGTCATGCGCGAGAAGCGTCGCGCGCAGGTCGTAAAGAAATACGCATCCAAACGCGCCGAGCTGAAGGAGACGATCCGCAGCCCGAAGACTTCGCACGAGGATCGGCAGGCGGCGCAGGCGAAGCTGCAGGCGATGCCGCGTGATGCGAGTCCCTCGCGGCAGCGCAATCGCTGTGCGATCACCGGTCGTTCGCGCGGCGTGTACCGCAAGTTCGGCCTGTCGCGCGTGAAGATCCGCGAAGTCGCGAATCGCGGCGAAATTCCGGGTCTTGTCAAGGCGAGCTGGTGAGGTACGCCGCATGAGTATGACCGATCCCATCGCGGACCTCCTGACCCGCATCCGTAACGGCCAGTCGGCCGGTAAGCCCGAGGTGAGCCTGGCTTCCTCGAAGCTTAAAAAGGCTGTTCTGAAGGTCCTGAAGGACGAGGGCTATATCGCCGGCTTTCGTCCCGTGACAGGCGAGGGCCATGAGACCCTGACCGTCGATCTCAAATATTTTGAGGGCAAGCCCGTGATCGACCGCATTGAGCGCGTCAGCCGTCCGGGCTTGCGCATTTATCGCGGCAAGGATGAGTTGCCGAAAGTGCTGGGTGGCATGGGCACGGTGATTGTCTCGACACCGAAGGGTGTGATGACCGATCGCCAGGCGCGCTCCATCGGCCAGGGCGGTGAAGTGCTATGCATCGTCGCGTGATGAACCATGAGTAGAGTTGCCAAAGCACCCGTCGACCTGCCGCAGGGCGTGACGGCGACCGTGACCGTTGACCTCGTGACAATCAAGGGCGCGAAGGGCTCTTTGACGCTGCCCTTGAGGGGCGGCGTTGCGGTCGAACAGGCGGACAAGAAGTTGAACGTCCAGTACTCGGGCTTAGGGCCGATGCGCGTGCAGGCGGGAGCCACGCGTGCGCATCTTGCGAACATGGTGACCGGCGTGACGAAGGGCTATGAGCGCAAGCTCGAGTTGGTCGGCGTTGGCTTTCGCGCGCAGGTGCAGGGCAAAAACCTGAATCTGACGCTCGGCTTCTCGCACCCGGTGCAGTACGCGATCCCGGACGGCATAACAATTGAGACCCCGACGCTGACGGAAATCCTCATCAAGGGCATCGATCGGCAAAAGGTCGGACAGGTTTCCGCAGAGATCCGCCACATTCGCCCCCCCGAGCCCTACAAGGGCAAGGGTGTGCGCTATGCGAACGAGCAGATCACGCTGAAGGAAGGAAAGAAGAAGTGATGAAGAAGGAAAAGCGGCTGCGCCGCGCCGTCAAGACGCGCGCGCACATCCGTACGCGCGAGATTGCACGTCTGACCGTGCACCGCACACCGAAGCATATCTACGCGCAGTTGACCGATGCGGCGGGCGCCAAGGTGATCGCGTCGGCATCCACGGTGCAGGCGGCGCTCAGGACGGGTTTGAAGGGTACGGGTAATGTCGAAGCGGCACGTGTCGTGGGACGTGCGATCGGCGAACGCGGCAAGGCGGCGGGTATCACTCGCGTCGCTTTCGATCGGTCGGGGTTTCAGTACCACGGCCGCGTGAAGGCGCTTGCGGAAGCGGCGCGCGAGGCTGGGCTCGAGTTCTAACGCGCTTCTCCTAAGGCAAGGTAAACACATGGCGAGAATGGAAAAAGGACAGTCGGCGGATGAATTCGTCGAGAAGCTGGTCGCTGTCAACCGCACCGCAAAAGTGGTCAAAGGCGGCCGGCAGTTCGGATTCACCGCGTTGACGGTGGTCGGCGACGGCGCGGGCCGCGTCGGTTACGGGTTCGGCAAGGCGCGTGAGGTGCCGGTCGCGATCTCGAAGGCCATGGCGCAGGCGCGCAAGAACATGGTGAACGTCAGCTTGCGCAACGACACCCTGCACTACGCGGTCAAGATGGAGCAGGGCGCGACGCGTGTTTACATGCAGCCCGCATCGGACGGTACCGGGGTGATCGCCGGCGGCGGCATGCGCGCCGTGCTCGAGTGCGCGGGTGTGCGCAACGTGCTCGCGAAGAGCTACGGCTCGAGAAACCCGATCAACGTGGTGCGCGCGACGATCGCGGCACTCACCAAGGTACGCTCGCCCGAAGAGATCGCGGCCAAGCGCGGCAAGAGCCTCGAGGACATCACGGGGTGAGCGCCATGGGCGACAAAACGAGTCAGTTGAAGATCACGCTCTTAAAGAGCATTCACGGGCAGCTTAGGAACATCGCATCTTCCGTGCGTGGGCTCGGCCTGCGCAAGCGCCATCAGAGCGTGACGATTTCCGACACGCCGGAGAATCGCGGCATGGTCAAGATTGCGCAGCATCTCCTGAGAGTGGAAAAGGCCTAAAGTCATGAGACTCAATACCTTAAAGCCGGGCTCCGGAGCCAAGCGTGCGCGACTGCGCGTCGGCCGCGGGGCGTCGGCTGGCCAGGGCAAGACCTGCGGTCGTGGCGTCAAAGGCCAGCGCGCAAGGAAAGGCGGTTACCACAAGGTCGGCTTCGAGGGAGGGCAGACGACGCTTGATCGCCGCCTGCCGAAGTTCGGCTTTCGCTCCAAGATCAAGGCGAGCCGTGCCGAAGTGCGCCTGAACGAGCTTGAAAAGGTCACCTCCGGCGTCATCGACCTGGATGCGTTGAAGGCCGCCGGGCTCGTCCCCATGTTCACCGAACGTGTGAAAGTCATCCTCTCCGGGGAAATCAAGAAAGCCGTCACCTTGAAGGGCGTGAGCGCGACGAAGGGAGCTCGGGCCGCGATCGAAGCCGTGGGCGGACGGTTCGAAGGCTAAAGCGTGGCGACCCCCTCACTCACGAATTCGGCGGCATCGTTAGGCGATGCGGCGCGCTATGGAGAGATCCGCGGCCGTTTACTGTTTCTCATTGGCGCGCTCGTGGTGTTTCGCTTAGGCACTTACATCCCGGTGCCGGGCATCAATCCGAGCGAAGTGGCGCGTTTCTTCAACGATCAGTCGAACGGCATCTTAGGCATCGTCAATATGTTCTCGGGCGGCGGCCTATCGCGCCTGTCGATATTCGCGATGGGCGTCATGCCGTATATCTCGGCCTCCATCATCATCCAGATGATGTCGATGGTCGTGCCCTCGCTCATGGAATTGCGCAAGGAAGGCGAGGCGGGCCGCAGGAAGCTGACCGAGCTCACGCGCTACATCACGGTGATGCTCGCGGCGTTCCAGTCGTTCGCCGCGGCGGTGGCGCTGCAGAACGGCAACCTCACGCTCTACACGGGCTTTCCGTGGCTGTTCACCGCCACGATCACGATGACGACCGGCACGCTCTTTCTCATGTGGCTGGGCGAGCAGATCACCGAGCGCGGCGTCGGCAACGGCATCTCGATGATCATTCTGGCCGGCATCGTCTCGGGGCTGCCGGGTGCAGTTGGGCGTACCGCCGAGGCTGTCAACACGGGCGAAATGCAGGGCCCCTTCGCGCTCCTTTTGATCCTCATCGTGCTTGGGGTCACGGCCTTCGTGGTGTTCGTCGAGCGCGCGCAGCGGCGCATCGCCGTCAATTATGCGAAGCGCCAGGTCGGCCGGCGCATGTACGCGGGCCAGAGCAGCCATCTGCCCTTCAAGCTCAACATGTCGGGCGTCATTCCGCCGATCTTCGCCTCGAGCCTGCTGCTGTTTCCGGCGACGATCGCAAATTTCTTCGGCACCGGCAACGACAGCGCTGCAGGCGGCGTCATGCAGAACATCGCGCAGGCCCTGGGCTACGGGCAGCCGCTGCATCTTCTGATCTACGCGCTCCTGATCGTGTTTTTCTGCTTCTTCTACACGGCGCTCGTTTTCAACGCGCGCGATACGGCGGAGAACCTGAAGAAGTCCGGCGCCTTCATTCCCGGCATCCGCCCCGGGGCGCACACCGGCGAGTACATTGACCGGGTGCTGACGCGTTTGACCTTGTGGGGAGCGCTGTACGTGATGGCGGTGTGCGTTCTGCCGGAGATTCTCATCTCCTCGCAGGGCGTGCCGTTCCAGTTCGGCGGCACCTCGCTCCTCATCGTTGTGGTGGTAGTGATGGATTTCATGTCGCAGCTGCAGGCGCACATGATGTCGCATCACTACCCGGGCCTTCTGAAGAAGGCAAATCTGCTCGGCTATGGCCGCAGCGGTTCAGGCACGTGACGGATCTGCGCCGCGCCCCATGAGAACTCTATGAAAGTACGACCATCGGTCAAAAAGATCTGCAAGAACTGCAAGATCGTGCGCCGCAAGCGCGTGGTCTATGTGATCTGCACGGATCCGCGCCACAAGCAGCGGCAAGGGTAAGTAAAATGGCACGCATAGCCGGTATCAATATTCCGATGAACAAGCACGTGTGGATCGGACTCACCCAGATCTACGGTGTTGGCAAGGCGCGTGCGCGCCTGGCCTGCGAGGGCGCGGGGGTCGATCCGCGCACCAAGGTGAAGGATCTCACCGAGATCGAGGTCAATGCGATCCGCTCGCAGATCGCGAAATTCGCGGTTGAAGGCGATCTGCGCCGCGAAGTCTCCATGAACATCAAGCGCTTGATGGATCTGGGCTCGCACCGCGGCATCCGTCATCGGCGCGGTTTGCCGGTGCGCGGCCAGCGCACCCGCACCAATGCACGCACGAGGAAGGGTCCGCGCAAGCAGGCGGTGAAATTGAATGCGCCGCCAGGCAAGATTTGAGGCACTAACACATGGCTGAACAGAAATCCCAGCAGCAGGGCGCCGCGGCAAACGCTGCGAAGAAACCGAAGAAGGCGCGCAAGAACGTGCTCGATGCGATCGCGCACGTACACGCCTCCTTCAACAACACGATCATCACGATCACCGATCGCCAGGGCAATACGCTCTCCTGGGCGACCTCCGGCGGCTGTGGCTTTCGCGGCTCGAGGAAGAGCACCCCGTTCGCAGCTCAAGTCGCAGCGGAGAAGGCCGGCACGGCAGCTCAGGAGCACGGCGTGAAGAACGTTGAAGTACGCGTCGGCGGTCCGGGACCGGGTCGCGAATCCGCAGTGCGCGCGCTCAACACCTGCGGATTGAAGGTGACGAGCATCGCCGATGTGACACCGATTCCGCACAACGGCTGCCGTCCGCCGAAGAAGCGCAGGGTCTAGAGGAGCTTAAGAAGTATATGGCGCGTTACGTAGGCCCCAAGTGCAAGCTCGCTCGTCGCGAGGGCACCGATCTATTCTTAAAGAGCGGCGTCAAGCCGATCGAGAGCAAGTGCAAGTTCACGGTGCCGCCGGGCGGCATCAAGGGCGAGCGGCGCACGCGCCTGTCGGACTACGGTCTGCAGCTGCGCGAAAAGCAGAAGCTTCGCCGCATGTACGGCGTGCTCGAGCGGCAGTTTGGCAACTATTACGAAGAGGCGGCGCGCCGCGCTGGCGCAACCGGCGAGAACCTCTTGAAACTTCTGGAATGCCGCCTAGATAACGTTGTATATCGCATGGGCTTCGCGGCCACGCGCGCCGAGGCGCGGCAGCTGGTAAGCCACAAGGCTCTGTCGGTGAACGAGCAGGTCGTCTCCATCGCGTCCTATCAGTGCAAGGCCGGCGACGTCGTGCAGATTCGCGAGAAGTCGAAGAAGCAGCTTCGTATCCAGGGCGCGCTCACTGTCGCCCAGCAGGTTGGATTCCCCGAGTGGGTCGAGGTGAACGACAAGGAGATGCGCGGGGTTTTCAAGGCCGTGCCGGCGCGCGAGGATGTTCTCCCGGACATCAACGAAAACCTGGTGGTTGAGCTCTACTCGAAGTAGTCATTGTCTGTTAGACCGGCATTTGAGGCCGGAAGGTGTTTCCTATGCAGCCTTTTGTAGCTGAATTCTTGAAGCCGCGCGTGGTGAAGGTGCAGCCGCTTGCACCGCGCCAGGCGCGCGTCGTCATTGAGCCCTTCGAGCGCGGCTTTGGTCATACGCTCGGCAATGCGCTGCGGCGCGTGCTCTTGTCGTCCATGCCCGGCAGCGCCATCACCGAGGTCGAGATCGACGGAGTGCTGCACGAGTACACGAGCATCGAAGGCGTGCAGGAAGATGTGGTCGACATCCTCCTGAACCTGAAGTCGGTGGCGCTGCGCATGCACACACGCGACAACGCCGAACTGCGACTGCACAAGAGGGGCCCGGGCCCGGTGACGGCCGGTGACATTCAGACCGACCATGACATCGACGTCGTCAATCCGGAGCTCGTGATCGCAAATCTGACCAAGGCGGGCGAGCTCAATATGACGCTGCGCGTCGAGCGTGGCCGCGGCTACCGGCCCGCCGCGCAGCGCGCGGCCTTCGAGGAGCAGACGCGCCCCATCGGGCGGCTGCAGCTTGATGCCTCGTTCTCGCCGGTGCGGCGCGTGACCTACTCGGTCGACGCGGCACGTGTCGAGCAGCGCACCGATCTCGACAAGCTCATCATCGACATCGAGACCAACGGCACCATCGATGCGGAGGAGGCGATCCGCCGCGCGGGCAGCATCCTGAAAGATCAGCTGTCGGTGTTCGTCGATCTGCAGGGCGAGGAAGAGGCCGCCACCAAGGTATCGGAGATGCAGTTCGATCCGATCCTGCTGCGGCCCGTCGATGAGCTCGAGCTCACCGTGAGAAGCGCCAATTGCCTGAAGGCGGAGAACATCCACTACATCGGCGATCTCGTGCAAAGAACGGAAGTTGAGCTTCTGCGCACGCCGAACCTCGGCAAGAAGTCGCTCACCGAGATCAAAGAGGTGCTGCAGAGCCACGGCCTCATGCTCGGCATGCGCCTGGAAGGCTGGCCGCCGGCGGGCTTGAAGCACGACGAAGAACGCGAAGTGATGTAGCGTCATGCGTCATCAATTGAGCGGGCGCCAGCTGTCGCGCAACAGCCCGCACCGGCATGCCATGCTGCGCAATATGAGCGTTTCGCTGCTTCGTCACGAGACGATTCGCACCACGCTGCCGAAGGCGAAGGAGCTGCGGCGCGTGGTCGAGCCGTTGATCACGCTCGGCAAGACCGACAGCGACTCGCGCCGCCGTCTTGCGTTCGCGCGCCTGCGCGATCGCGCGATGGTCGAGAAGCTGTTCGCAGACCTTGGCCCGCGCTTTCGTGCGCGTCCGGGCGGCTATACGCGGATCCTGCGTATGACGCCGCGGCCGGGGGATTCGGCGCCTATGGCGCTGATGCAGCTCGTCGACGGTCCGGCTGCCGTCGCGGCGCACAAGCCCGCCACGGACGCAGCCTCCAAGACGAAGCGCGGCAAGGGCGCGCCTGCGAAGACTGCCGCCAAGAAGAGCGCAAAGAAAAAGGCTGCCGCGGCGCCGGCTGAAGAGGCGCCCAAACCCAAGCGCAAGAAAAAAGCCGCCGCCTAAGAACCACCGAAGTTCGAGTTTCTTAAGGGGACAGGCATATGGGACTCGCGTCCGAATTCAAAGAGTTTGCGATGAAGGGCAGCGTCGTCGATCTCGCCATCGGCGTCGTGATCGGCGGTGCGTTCGGCAAGATCGTGAACTCGCTGGTCGCAGACGTCATCATGCCGCCGATCGGGCTCGCCATCGGTGGTGTGGATTTCAAGGATCTCGCGGCGCAGATCGGCAGCAACCCCAAAGGCGAGCCGGTGCTCTTCAGATACGGCATGTTCATTCAGACGGTATTTGAGTTCCTGATCATTGCGCTGGCGCTTTTCATGGTGATCAAGGCCATCAACCGGCTGAAGCGGCCGAGCGCGGCTATGCCGGTGCCACCGACGAAGACCGAGGCGTTGCTGCAAGAGATTCGCGACCAGCTCGCAAAGCGCTGAACGCATCGCGGGTCAGGTTCTCGCAGCCGCCGGAAGTCACGGCAAGGTCGTCCTCGACACGGATGCCGCCGAAAGGCCGGAACTGTTCGACGCGCGTCCAATTGATGTTCTGCCCACGCGAATCCGCGCGCGCAGCATTTAAGAGCTGCTCATTAAAGTAGATTCCCGGTTCCATCGTCACCACGAAGCCGGGCTCAAGCACCCGCGTGAGGCGCAGATACGTGTGCCCCTCGGGGCGCGGAATCTCTCCGCCCTCGGACGAACGCATCCAGCCGCCGACATCATGCACCTGCAGCCCGAGGAGATGTCCGATGCCGTGCGGCAAGAACACGCTCGAGAGCCCGGTGTCGACCGCCTCATCGGCAGCGCACAAGGTAATGTCGGCCTCGTGCAGCAGCTCGGCGGTCAAATGGTGTGCCGATAGGTGGATGTCGCGCCAGTCGGTGCCGGCGCGCACGCCTGCACACAAGGACTGCTGCATCTCATCCATGTGGCCGATGAGAGCCGCGAACTCGGCGTCGCGGTACGAATATGTGCGAGTGATGTCGCTTGCGTAGCCGGCAAACTCCGCGCCGGCATCGATAAGGAGCGAATGGCGCGCGGCGGGCGCGCGGCGCTCGAGAAGCTGATAGTGCAGCACCGCCGCGCCTTCATTGAGGGCGATGATGTTGCTGTACGGCAGCTCCTGCTCGCGCAGCCCGCAGGCCGCAAGATAGGCAAGCTGGATCTCAAATTCGGTCGCCCCAGCGGCGAAGGCGCGTGCCGCGGCGAGGTGCCCCAAGGCGCCCAAGCGATTGGCACGGCGCAGGCAGGCAAGCTCATAGGCGCTCTTCGCGGCACGCGCAAAATCAAGATGTGCGATGAGCTTGCCCGGATTGACGCCGGCCAGTCCCCAGGAGCTGACCTCTGCGTCGGCCTCGCCGATGAACGCCGTGCGGCTCAGATCCCCTGGCAAAAGGTTGCGCGCTGCGCTGCGTACAGCGATGGGGCGAATGTCGAAGTGTCGCGTCCAGTAGCTCTCCGGCAGCGCCTGCGACTTGTACCAGAAGTCGACCGGAGCGCTGAAGAGCAGCAGCGGCACCTCGCCGGGCTTGAAATACAGCCACGAGTCAGGTACGTCGGTAAGCGGCACGAAGGACTTGAAAGTCGCATGCGCGCGGAACGGATAGTGCTGGTCGTCCGCGAACACCACCGGCGGGCAGCCGGCGTGCACGAGCACGGCGTCAAAGCCGGAAACCGCAAGTGCGGCGCCGTAACGCTCACGCAGGATTTGCGTGTGCGCGGTAAACAGGGCGTCGAGTTCGCTTGAGCTGTCGGGCATCGTTACGATCCCTGCCTGGCAAGTCGGTATTCTAAGCGCCGCGGCATAGGCGTGCCGCGCGAGGTGCCGTTGCGGCGCTGCAACATAGCCTCTCGGCATGGACATCGCGACGAGGCGCAAGCCGACGAATTGCCTTGCGCAGCGCACGGCGCTACAGATTTCTTCGCATTTGGGGCATGCGCGCGCCCTGCATTGTGTCTCCTGCAGCCGACACATATTTCAAATCGCACCTTAACTCTATAGAATTCCGCGCCGCGAGACGCGAATAGCGCATCGCCGGACAAATCTATTGAGCTACACCACACCACTCTTGCTTCTCTCGGGGTATTGATCGATGAACACCAAACTTGCTCTTAGCGCTCTTATCGCGGCGCTGATGTTGACAGCCTGCGCGAAGCAGGAAACTGCCAGCACCGCGCCGGCCACTACCGAAGCCACGCCGGCTGCCGGTGCGGCTGCGGACTCCGCCGCCGCCTCTGCCAATTCCGCAACCAACGCTGCTGATGCCGCTCAAACCGCTGCGGGTCAGGCTCAGGATGCTGCCGCCGCTGCGACGCCGCCTGCCGACAAAGCGCCGCCTGCCGACAAGCCGAAGTAATTCGAAAGAATTACACGACGAGCCTTCAAGGGCTTAACCGACGGCTCGGTCAGGCGCATCAAGTCCTGTCCGGGCCGTTTGTTTTTATACGGATGCGCGTGGCGTGACAGTAAGCGTACGGGACGCACGGGCGTCGCAGCGTGATCGGCTCTGGATCGAGAATGTCTATCGCGACTATCTTGATGACCTGGCGCCGCTCAACACTGGGATTTTTCCGATCCTAGGCGAAGTCGGCCATCGCGAGCCCGACCAGATGTCGCGCTGGTTCGCCGATTCCGGCTCTTACCCCCTGCTCATCGCGAAATCCGCAGTAGCGGTTGGATTTGCGATGGTTGCGCGCGTGGCGCGGCTTGCGGGATGCGCAGGCGTCGACTACCGCATGGCCGAGTTCTTCGTCGCGCGCTCCGAGCGGCGTCGCGGCATCGGCCAAACCGCGGTGCAGATCATTTTCAACCGCTTTGCCGGACGCTGGGAAATCAACGAGTACCTGAGGAATCCGGCCGCCGTGAATTTCTGGCGCAGGGTGGTCGCGGCCTATACGCGCGGCGACTATCAGGAGCGCATTATCAACGGCGAAGTCCGCCAGCTTTTTGAGTCGAGCGTTGCGCGTCCGCGCTAGGGTTGGCCTTACAGGCGTTGCAGCCGAGCGCTGAGCGCGCAAGCAGCGTGCGGCGCAGCCGCACGAGAGGGCCGCGGGTGGCATTCGGACTCACGAGCCGGTCGAGGACCCACAGGCGCCGACGCGCCGGCGTCAGCCACCAAAGACTCAAGAGCACGCTCGCCGCGACGAGCACAAAGACGATTGCGCTCTGCAATGCCGCCACGTCAGCCGCCTCCGAAGAAAAGCGCGACGCGATAGGTCACAAAGGCTCCGGCATACGCAAGCGCGAACAGATACCCCGCCATGATGAGCGGATAGCGCCAGGAATTGGTTTCGCGCTTCACCACGGCAAGCGTCGACAGGCACTGCGGCGCGAACACATACCAGGCGAGCAGCGATAATCCCGTCGCGACACTCCAGCCCGATGCGATGACGGGCATGAGTGCGCCTGCGACATCGGTGCGTGATCCCGACATCGCATAGACGGTGCCGAGCGCGCTCACCGCGACTTCACGGGCCGCAAGTCCCGGTACCAGCGCCATGGAGATCTGCCAGTTGAAGCCGATCGGCGCAAATACATATTCGAGAGCTCGCCCCAGCATGCCGGCAAAGCTGTAGTGGATCGCCGCTTCACTCGCCCCCGGGGGCGGTGCCGGAAAGCTTGCGAGGAACCACAGCACGATCATGAGCGTCAGAATAATCGTGCCAACGCGGCCGAGAAAAATGCGCGTGCGCTCCCACAGGCCGAGCACGAGATTGCGCAGATTCGGCCACTTGTACTCCGGCAGCTCGAGCAGCAGCGGGCGGTACTGGCCGCGCATCGTGTATTTGAGCACCAGCGCGACGCCCATCGCCGCCAATACGCCGGCGCCGTAGAGCGCGAACAGCACAAGTCCCTGCAGATTGAAGATGCCGACGCTGCTTCTGGGAATGAAGGCGCTGATGAGCAGCGCATACACCGGCAGACGAGCCGAGCAGGTCATGAGCGGCGCGATCATGATGGTTGCCAGCCGGTCGCGCGGCGAGGGGATGGTGCGCGCCGCCATGATGCCTGGAATCGCGCACGCGAAGCTCGACAGCAGCGGAATGAACGCGCGGCCCGACAGGCCGACTTTTCCCATGATGCGGTCGAGAAGAAATGCGGCGCGCGGCAGGTAGCCCGAATCCTCAAGCGCGAGGATGAAGACAAACAGAATAAGGATCTGCGGCAAAAATACGAGCACGCTGCCGATGCCGGCAACAATGCCATTAAGCAGCAAGCTATGCAGAGGGCCATCCGGCAGCGCCTGCGCAAGCCACTGCCCGACCGCAGTAACGCCAGCGCTGATGGCGGCCATCGGCGCGACCGCCCAGCTGAATACTGCCTGGAACATCAGAAATAACACGACGGCGAGCAGGAGCGGCCCTGCGATCGGATGCAGCACCACCGCATCGAGGCGGTCGAGAAGTTGCAGTCGCTGCGGTACCCGGTAGTCGATCTCGGCAAGGATGCGCCGCACTTCGCGCTGCGTGGCTTCGACATCGCTCAGACCCGGAAGGGCCGCCACGGGCGCTACGAGCGGCGCTGCGAAGTCACAGCGGTCGATGGCATCAATCAGCGCGCGCTCGCCGCCCGTGCGCACGGCGACCGTCTCAATGACCGGCACGCCGACCGCGCGCTCAAGGGCGGCACGGTCGAGGCGAAAACCACGCTGCTTTGCAAGATCACTCATGTTGAGCGCAACGATGAGCGGGCGGTTCAAGCGCTTCAAATCAAGGACCAGCCTCAAATTGAGTCTGAGATTGGTCGCATCGACGACGCACACGAGAAGATCGGGTTGCGGCTCGCTCGCATGGCGTCCGAGCACGACATCGCGCGCGATGGCTTCGTCGAGACTCGTCGCCTCGAGGCTGTAGGCGCCGGGCAGATCGAGAACGCGGTAGATGCGTCCCGAGTGCGGCCCTACGAAGCGGCCTTCCTTTCGCTCGACAGTGACGCCGGGGTAGTTCGCGACCTTTTGACGGCTGCCGGTGAGGCGATTAAAGAGGGCGGTCTTGCCGCAGTTCGGAACGCCGATCAGCGAAAGGCTCGGGCCTCTCGCCACGGCCGGAGCGTTCACGTGGTGTTACTCGGATGCGCAAGCTCGACCCAAACGGTTTCAACTTCCCGGCGCCGCAGCGCAAAGGTCGTGGTGCCGACCCGCACGACAAAAGGATCCCGTCCGGGGCGCGCTTCGGTCAGGATTTCGATCCGCTCGCCGGCGACAAAACCCAACTCCATCAGGCGTCGCTCAAGCATCGTGTTGGCGCCCGTGCCAACCTTGATCACGACACCCGTCGTTCCACGCGGCAAAGCGCTCAAACTAAAGGATCCGGCGGCGAGAGTCCGACCACCCGGGGCGGTGATTGCGTCCATGTGGATCAGTATGATTGAGAACCGTTCGCATTTGCAATCTGGCTGTCATGAAAGCGTGGCGCGTGTCGTATTTGTCATAATGCGACCGCAACACGGCTTGAGCTTGGCAGTCTGAAGAGGGGTTTCAGGTACTCCCCGGTGTACGTCTTAGGATGCCGCGTAAGGGCCTCCGGAGTGCCAACGGCCACGAGCTCGCCGCCGGCATCCCCACCCTCAGGTCCCAAGTCGATGACCCAATCCGCCGTCTTGATGACATCAAGGTTGTGCTCAATGACGATGATGGTATTGCCCTCGTCGCGCAGCCGATGCAGCACCTCAAGCAGCTGTGCGACGTCGTGAAAGTGCAATCCGGTAGTCGGCTCATCGAGGATGTACAAAGTGCGCCCCGTGGCGCGTTTTGCGAGCTCGCGCGCTAGTTTCACGCGCTGCGCCTCGCCGCCCGACAAGGTGGTCGCGTTCTGTCCGAGCCGCAGATAGGAAAGTCCGACGTCGACGAGCGTCTGCAGCTTGCCGGCAACGGCCGGAATGCTCTGAAAGAAGCGCAGCGCATCTTCCACGGTCATCTCGAGGACTTCGCGGATGTTCTTGCCGCGGTAAGTGATCTCGAGCGTTTCGCGGTTGTAGCGCTGCCCGCGGCACACATCGCAGGGCACATAGATATCGGCGAGAAAATGCATTTCCACCTTGAGCACGCCATCGCCCTGGCAGGCCTCGCAGCGTCCGCCTTTGACGTTGAAGCTGAAGCGGCCGCTATCGTAGCCGCGGGCGCGCGACTCGGGAACCGCGGCGAAGATCTCGCGCAACGGCGCAAACACACCCGTGTAGGTTGCCGGATTGGAGCGCGGCGTGCGGCCGATGGGACTCTGATTGATGTCGATCACGCGATCAATACTGTCCAAGCCCTCGATGCGCTCGCACGGCGCCGAGTTCCGCATCCCGCCGTGCAGGCGCGACGTCGCGTAGGGCAGCAGCGTATCCACGATGAGCGTCGACTTGCCGGAGCCCGACACGCCGGTGACGCACGTGAATAAGCCAAGCGGAACCTCGACGGTCAAATTCTTCAAGTTGTTGCCGGTAGCGCCGTGGATGCGCAGCTCCTTGCCGGGCGTTCGCGGCGTGCATAGCGGTATGGGGATCGTGCGTTTGGCACTCAAATATTGACCGGTGAGCGATGCGGCAGCAGCCTCGATGTCGCTTGGTGCGCCTTGTGCGACCACGTGGCCACCGTTCACGCCCGCGCCCGGACCGAGATCAACGACATGATCGGCCGATCGGATCGCCTCGGCGTCGTGCTCGACTACGATGAGCGTATTGCCAAGATCGCGCAGCGCCCGCAATGTCGCGAGCAAGCGGCGGTTGTCGCGCTGATGCAGACCGATCGAGGGCTCATCGAGAATGTACATGACGCCGGTCAGACCCGAACCCACCTGGCTTGCAAGCCTGATGCGCTGGGCTTCGCCGCCCGAGAGTGTTTGCGCGCGCCGCTCGAGCGTCAAATATTCAAGCCCCACATCGACCAGAAAACGCAGCCGCTCGATGACATCCTGCACGATCTTTGCCGCCACCTCCCCGCGCCAGCCGGGCAGCGTCAAAGAACGAAAGAATTCGAGTGCGCGACCTATCGTGAGCGCGGCGATCGCGGGCAGCGCCTGGTCACGGACAAACACGAAACGCGCCGCGCGATTCAAGCGCGCCCCGCCGCACTCCGGGCAGGTGCGCATGCCCAAATATTTCGCAAGCTCATCGCGTACCGTCGGCGAAGCGGTTTCCTTATAGCGCCGTTCGAGATTCGGCAGAATGCCCTCGAAGCGGTGCCGCTTCTTGTGCGCGCGCCCTGCCACCTCGGCATAGCGAAATTCGATGATCTGCTCGCCACCGCCGTTCAAGAGCACATCCTGGATCTTCGCGGGCAGCTCATTCCACGGGGTTTCAATATCAAATTCATACGCACGCGCGAGCGACTGGATGAGCTGGAAGTAATAGGCGTTTCTGCGATCCCAGCCGCGGATCGCACCGCCGGCTAGCGACAGGTGCGGATGGCCCACCACGCGCTCAGGATCGAAGAACTCCTTGCAGCCCAAGCCGTCGCAGGCCGGGCAGGCACCGGCAGGGTTATTGAATGAGAACAGTTTCGGCTCAAGCGGCGGCACGCTGTAGCCGCACACCGGGCAGGCATGGCGGCTCGAGAACACGAGCTCCGCGCGCGCGGGCTCATCGAGGAATGCGACTTTGGCGACCCCGTCCGCAAGGCGCAGCGCGGTCTCGAAGGATTCGGCGAGTCGCTGTCCGACGTCGCGCTTGACGCGAAAGCGGTCAATCACGGCTTCCACCGTGTGCTTTTTCTTCGGGTCGAGCTTGGGTGCGGCGTCGATTTCGTGGATGCGACCATCAATGCGCACGCGCACGAACCCCTGCGCCGCAAGTTTTTCAAGTTCCGCCGCGTGCTCGCCCTTGCGGGCGCTGACGAGCGGTGCGAGGAGCGCGGCCGCAGTGCCGTCGGGGAGCTTCAGTACCTGATCGACCATTTGGCTTACCGTCTGCGCGGACAGGTCGATGCCGTGATCCGGACAGCGGGGACTGCCGGCGCGCGCAAAGAGAAGGCGCAGGTAGTCGTAGATCTCGGTGACCGTGCCGACCGTAGAGCGCGGGTTGTGAGAGGTCGCCTTCTGCTCGATGGCGATCGCGGGCGACAGCCCCTCGATGCGATCGACGTCCGGCTTTTCCATCATCGATAGGAACTGGCGCGCATACGCCGAAAGTGATTCGACATAACGCCGCTGCCCTTCCGCATACAGGGTATCGAAGGCGAGCGAGGACTTACCTGAGCCTGACAGACCGGTCAGCACGATCAATCGGTTGCGCGGCAGATCAACGTCAATATTCTTCAGATTGTGCGTGCGCGCGCCGCGGACGCGAATGTACTGCATACCCGATTCACCGCTTGAGGCATTCACTAAGGGCAACCATCCAGTCTACGCCGACGCGTCGAACGAGCTCAAAACTGCACGTCTACGAGCTTTATGGCCGGTTCGCGCGCGCGTGCCCGGAGCGACTACAATGGGGCTGGAATCACGGGAATTCGATGGGGGCGGGGAAGGCTATGGCGAGGGGACTGAACAAGGTCATTTTGATCGGCAATCTGGGCGCCGACCCGGAGACGCGGGCCATGCCCTCCGGGCTTACGGTCGCCAATCTGCGCGTGGCGACCAGCGAGAACTGGCGGGATAAACAGTCCGGCGAGCAGCAGGAACGCACCGAGTGGCACCATGTGGCGCTCTTCGGGCGCTTGGGCGAAGTGGCGGCGGAATACCTCAAGAAGGGCTCCCAGGTCTACATCGAAGGCCGGCTGCGCACGCGTAAATGGCAGGACAAGCAGGGCAATGACCGCTACTCGACCGAGATCATCGGCAATGAAATGCTGATGCTCGGGGGTCGTGGTGGAGGCGCAGGCGCAGCCGTGGCCGCAGCGGAGGGCCGCGAACGCCCTCCCGAAACTGCCGACGCCGCCGAGCGCTCCGACGCGGGTGGCCGCGGCGGCGGCAACGATTTCGACGACGACATTCCCTTTTAGGATCCGGGGCGCATATAGCCTGTATGCCCGGCCGCGTTTTCATCAAGACTTTCGGTTGCCAGATGAATGAGTACGACTCCGCCCGCATGGCGGACGTGCTCGGCGCTGGCTTGGGCTTTGTTGCCACGGAGGATCCGGCTGAGGCTGATCTTCTGCTCATGAATACCTGCTCGGTGCGTGAGAAAGCATCCGAAAAGGTGTTCTCGCTGCTCGGCAAATGGCGCGAGCTCAAACTGCAAAGGCCGGAGGTTCTGATCGGCGTAGGTGGTTGCGTCGCAAGCCAAGAAGGTGCGGCGCTCACCGAGCGCGCGCCTTTTGTGGATCTCGTATTCGGCCCGCAGACTCTGCACCGCCTGCCAGAAATGATTGCGCAGCTGCAGCGCACCGGGCGTTCCGTAGTCGACGTAAGCTTTCCCGAAATCGAGAAATTTGATTACCTGCCTGCACCACGCGCCACGGGCGCCTCAGCCTATGTCTCAATCATGGAAGGCTGCAGCAAGTACTGCAGCTTCTGCATCGTGCCGTACACGCGCGGCGACGAAGTGAACCGCCCGTTCGAAGCAGTGCTCGAGGAAATCCGCCAGCTTGGCGCGCAGGGCGTCAAAGAGATCACGCTTCTCGGGCAGAACGTCAACGCCTATGCCGGCCGTAGTGCCGATGGCGCGGTGCTGGATCTTGCGACGCTGATCCATCACGTTGCAGCGCTGCCCGAGATCGAGCGCATTCGCTTCACGACCTCACACCCCGTCGAATTCACGCCAAGCCTCATCGAGGCATACGCAAGTGTGGGCAAGCTTGCGAGTCATTTGCACCTACCGGTGCAGAGCGGCTCGGATCGTATCCTGGCGCTCATGAAGCGTGGCTACACCGCGCTCGAATACAAGGACAAGATCCGCCGCTTGCGCGCCGTGCGCGCGGAAGTCACCGTGTCCTCCGACTTCATCATCGGCTTTCCGGGTGAGAGCGAGCGGGATTTCCAGGCGACGCTTGATCTTGTTCGTGAGGTCGGCTTTGATCAATCCTTCAACTTCATCTACAGCCGCCGCCCGGGCACGCCCGCGGCGTCATTGCCGGATGAGGTTGCACCGGAAGTAAAGCTCGAACGGCTCGCTCGCCTGCAGACGCAGCTTGATCTGCAGGAGCGCGCAATCAGCCAAAGCATGGTGGGGAGCGTGCAGCGTGTGCTCGTTGATGCACCCGCAAGGAAGCACGCGCAGGAACTCTGCGGTCGCACCGCCAACAACCGCTGGGTCAACTTTGCAGGCCCAGGCGCACTTCTGCACCGTTTCACTGACGTCGTCATCACGGATGCCCTGCGCCACACGCTGCGCGGCCGTCTGCAACAAACTGCGGACGCCTGAAAGATCGTGACCGCTGCCGTTGTCGCCCAGTCGCGCGAGTTCCTGCTTGAGCCAGCCGATAACGCTCGGCTTGCGAATCTCTGCGGGCCGCTCGATGAGAATCTGCGCCTGCTTGAGTCACGTCTCAACGTCGAGATCCGCCGCCGCGGCGATTCGTTTCGCATTAGCGGTGCCCGTGCCGGCAACGCCGAAGAGACGCTGCGCGCGCTTTTTGCGCGCACCGCGACTGAAGCGGTAACGCCCGAGCGCGTGCACCTTGAGCTGCGCGAGCAGGAACTCGGCACGGCGCCCGCGGGCGGCTCCGAGGATGAGCTCACGGTACGGCTGCCGCGCGGCGCCATTCGCGCCCGTGGCGCGCATCAGCGCGACTATCTGCGGCAGATCCGCGGAAGCGATTTGACCTTCGGCATCGGGCCGGCCGGCACCGGCAAGACGTATCTTGCGGTTTCCTGCGCGGTCGAGGCCTTGCAGGCGGACCGGGTGCGCCGCATCGTGCTGGTGCGGCCGGCAGTCGAGGCGGGCGAACGCTTGGGATTTCTGCCTGGCGACATGACGCAGAAGATTGACCCTTACTTAAGGCCCATGTACGACGCGCTCTATGAAATGATGGGCTTTGATCGTGTCGCGCGTTTCATCGAGCGCAATGTTATTGAAGTCGCGCCGCTGGCGTTCATGCGCGGCCGCTCCTTGAACGATTCGTTCATCATTCTGGATGAAGCGCAGAACACGACCATCGAGCAGATGAAGATGTTTCTGACACGCATCGGTTTTGGCTCGCGCGCCGTCGTCACGGGAGATGTGACGCAGACGGATCTGCCGGCCGGACGTCAATCGGGCTTGCGGCACGTGGTTGACGTGTTGCGCGGCGTCGAAGGCGTCGCATTTGCTTTCTTTGATGCCCAGGATGTCGTACGCCATCCGCTCGTGCAGCGCATCGTGCGCGCCTACGAAGCGCGCGGCGAGGCGACATGAGGCGCGGCGCGCGGCTCGACGTGACGCGCGGTGCGCGCGTGTGGTCGCCGCCGCTCGCGGAGCTCACGGCCTGGACCTGCGCAGCGCTCGGCCGGCGCGCGCACGGCGCCGAGCTTGCCCTGCGTGTGGTCGGCACGGCCGAGAGCCGCAGATTGAATGCCCAGTTTCGTGGCCGTGATGCGCCAACCAACGTGTTGTCGTTTCCGGCGCCGCATTTGCCGGCGTCGCGCGCGCGCCGTTCGCGTCCCCTCGGGGACCTGGTGATCTGTGCGCGCCTGCTGCGTGCGGAGGCACGCGCGCAGGGCAAGACGCTGCGCGCGCATTGGGCGCACCTCGTGGTGCACGGCGCGCTGCATCTCATCGGCTACGACCACCGCCGCGCACGCGACGCGCGCCGCATGGAGCGGCGCGAGATCGCGGTGTTGCGGGGTTTGGGTTTCGCCAATCCGTATCGGAGCGCTTAGCGGCATGTCCAAGGACACGAGCACAACCGGCCGCTGGTTAAAGCGCATCACGCAAAGCCTCTCCGGAGAGCCGCAGGATCGCGCCGAACTCATCGCGCTCCTGCGCGAGACGGCGGAGCGCGGCCTTGTTGATGCCGACGCGCTTGAGATGCTCGAAGGCGTGCTTGCGGTTGCGGATCTGCAGGTGCGCGACATCACGGTGCCGCGCATCCAAATGGTCTCGGTACGCCGCGACGACCCGCCCGCGCGCATCCTGCCGATCGTGATCGAATCGGGCCACTCG
>DAITPA010000024.1:0-25222 GCA_036833805.1 Steroidobacteraceae bacterium
AGGGCTCTCAAGCCGCAGCGCTTAGGCCTGAGGCGAGGGGACAACAATCCCTAGCGCACCGAGCCGGCGCCGCATGCTGTGGAGGCTTGCGCTGATCGCGATCGCCGCGCTGTGCTGCGGTCTGGCGTTCTGGCACGCGCACAAGCCGATGCCGCCTGGTACGCGCATCGCAAGTCCCTGGTATGCGGTGCCCTCCTCTGAAGTCGGATTCATTGCCGATATCACGGCTGCGGACGCCTACGGCCGACCGGTCGTGTCACAGGCGATCTTTGACCAGGTGCTGGGCGTTGTGCATCGGGCGCGCGACTTCATTGTTATCGACTACTTCTTGTTCAACGACGCGCGCTCTTCAGCTGCGGGCGCCGCCGCTCCCATCCGCGCACTGTCGAGTGAGCTTCGTGATGCCCTCATCGAGCGGCGCCGCGCTGAACCCGCGCTGCGGATTCTCTTGATCACTGACCCGATCAACACACCCGCCGGCGTGCCGTCGAATGACTTCCAGATGTTGCGTGCCGCAGGAGTGGATATCGCGGTGACCGAGATTGGACGCCTGCGGGACTCAAGCTTTCTCTATTCAAGTCTCAAGCGGATCACGAGCGGCTGGTGGAGCAAGAGCGGCGGTGAGCGGCGCGGCGCTCTTGCGACCTTGCTCGAAAGCGGCAATCACCGCCGCACGATCATCGCCGACGATGGCCGCGGCGGCTTGGCCGGTATCATCGGCTCGGCGGATCCGCACGATGCCAGCAGTGCAAATTCAAATGCGGCCGCGAAGCTAAGCGGACCCGCACTGCAGGAGCTGCTCGCAAGCGAGCTTGCCATTGCGCGCTTTTCCGGCTGGAGCGGCACGGCTGGTGCCGCGGCGACCGCGCCGGCCAAAGAGCGTGCCGCCCTCGCCGAGCACACTGCCAGAATCGGCTTCGCAACCGAAAGCGCCGCACGCAACACTTTGCTCGAGCACATTGATGGCGCCGTCCAGGCCGACGCCATCGACATTGCGATGTGCTACCTCTCCGAGCGCGCCGTCATCGAGTCGCTTCTGGCTGCAAACGCGCGCGGCGTGCGCGTGCGCCTCATTTTGGATCCCAACAAGGCGGGCTCCGCAGAAGCAAGCTCCAGCATTCCGAATGGCCCCGTTGCGAGCGAACTTGTGACCGCGAGTGATGGCGCCATACACGTGCGCTGGTATCGCACCCACGGAGAACAGTTTCACACGAAGCTCGTGATGATCTATGGCGCCGAGCGGTTGTGGTTCATCCTCGGCTCCGCTGATCTCACGCGACGCAGTCTTGACGACCATGACCTCACCGCAAACGTCGCGATTGAAGTTGCGCGCGGCACGCCGCTCGCGCTGCAGATGAGAGACTACTTCGAGACGCTATGGAGCAATCGCGCCGTGCTCGGCATCGAGTACACCGCCGATTTCGGGGTCTACGCCGATTCTTCGCAGTCGAGTTATTGGCTCTACCGGCTTATGGAGTCGACGGGACTTGCGAGCTTTTGACCGCGAGTGCGCTGCGCTCGGCTACTTGACTCAAGGCCGCGTTCGCCGCCTGCTCGAAAGCGGCAACGACGGCGCCGATACGATTGGCGTCCGCCTGCGCTGCGCCGGCCACGGAGAAACTTGCGAGCAGCTCGCGGCTGGTACGCCGCCCGAGCGCGCAGTCAAAGCTCACCCGCGCGGTCGGGATCGCAGCCGCCGTGTACTCCGCCTCGAATCGGCGAATGTTGATCTGCAGATAATATTCGCTCGCAAATGCACCTTCGGAATCGTTGACCGCACTCCAGGCCCCCGTGCCGCGCAGCGTCTCGACAACCAGAGTCTCGACCAGAACCGGCAGCGCGACGGCCCACTGGCTGCCGGCGTAATAGCTCATGCGATGCCCAGGCTCGACGATGACGATATGGTCGGAATCAAGTCCCGGACCCGCCAATGGCCGCGCGACCTGCAGGCTTGCAGTCGCCGGCCGCGGCAAGCTCTCCTTTGCCTGCACAATCGGGGCACGTAACAGATAGGCCTGGGAGGCGGGCGCGTTACTGTGCAGGCCGCTCGCGCAAGCCGCGCAGAGCAGCAGCAGCACGCTCAGGATGCACGTTTTCATGGCGGAATCTCCCTGGCGCGGGATTGCGGTTGATACAGCAGCCGCGACGGATCCTCGCGCAGCGCGTGTGAGAGCTGGCGAAATTCGAGAGCCGCGCCGCGGCCTTCGCGCAGCAGCCGTTCCAGCTCCGGCAGCCCATCGCGCGCGAAGACGCGCACATCCTGTCGATTGTCCTGCACCAGCTGATCGAGCTTGGCGCTGGCGTCTGCAAGGTTGTCGGCGACTACGCGCACGTGCTCCAGGGCGGTCAACAATTCAGGGCCGCCCTTGTCGGTGATCGAACGCACTCCGGCGGCGGCGCCGGTGATCTCGGCGGAGGCAACGCGCAGATCCGCCGTCAGCGCCTGAATGTCGGCGAGCGTCGGCGGCAGGCGCGCACTCGCCCGATTGATGTTATCGAGCGTGCCGCTGATAGAGGCGATGTTCTGTTCGGAGAGGATGCGCGTGATGCGTCCGGAGACATCGCCCACCATGCCTACAAGGCCCGGCAGGCTTGCCAGAAAGACGTCGAAGTTCGAGCGTGCCGAGCGGATCACCGGAAACTCAAGACTCGGCACCGCTTCGGTGAGGTGGCGCGCGGCGTCGCTCACGATGAGATCAATATAGAGTAGTCCGGTCACG
Source organism: Steroidobacteraceae bacterium (assembly GCA_036833805.1). Lineage (GTDB taxonomy): Bacteria > Pseudomonadota > Gammaproteobacteria > Steroidobacterales > Steroidobacteraceae > PALSA-1196. The sequence continues at coordinate 2,721 of DAITPA010000024.1, forward strand.
CCCTGCAGCGACAGCTCCGCCACCGTCGTTGCCGACACGGGCGCCGTGGAGTCGATGTCGACCACGACTTCCACGCGGCTTGAATTGCGCGGATCGATGCGCATACGCACCACGCGTCCGACCTCGACACCGAGATAGCGCACCGGCGCGCCGCGCGCAAGACCGCTCACCGTGCCGTCGAAATAGACTTCGTAGCGCACATAGTCGCGCCGCTCGCGGCTGTCCGAATACCAGTACACGAACAACACCGCCATCGCGATCACGAGCAGCACAAAGGCACCGATGGCTGCATAGTGTGCTTCACGCTCCATTCCTGACCTCCCGCGCTCGCGCGCGCTCGCCGTGGAAATACGCCTGGATCCACGGATTTGGATGATCGACGATGCGCTCGAGTGTATCGACTTCCATGCGCCTGTCGACGATTACGCCGACACGATTGCAGGTGCGGAAGATCGTGTCGAGATCATGCGTTATCATGACGACGGTAAGATGCAGCTCGCGCTGCAGAGTCTGCAGAAGCTCATCAAAGGCCGCGGCACTGATGGGATCGAGGCCGGATGTGGGCTCATCGAGAAACAACAGCGTTGGATCGAGCGCGAGCGCCCGCGCGAGCGCCACCCGCTTCACCATGCCGCCGGAGAGCTGCGCGGGATACTTGCCGGCGGCGTCAGCGGGCAGGCCGACCAGACGAATCTTCAGCAGCGCAAGCTCAGCGCGTGCCTCAGCCGGCAGCTGCAAGTGCTCGATCATCGGAAATTGCACGTTCTGCAGTACCGTCAAGGAGCTGTACAGGGCGCCCGCCTGAAATGTCACGCCGTATTGCGCCTTGACGGTGCGCAGCTCCGTGTTTGAGAGCCGCCTGAGGTCATGCCCGGCAATCAAAACCACGCCGGCGCGCGGGTGCTGCAGCCCGATGATGGTTCGCAGCAGCACCGACTTGCCCGAACCTGAGCCGCCGACAATGCCGAATACGTCGCGTTCGTAGACCTGCATGTCGAGGCCGTCGTGGATCACCTGCGTGTCGAAGCGGTTGACGATGCCGCGCACTTCGAGGATGACGCGCCGCTTCTCAGCCATCAGATTCCGATCTCCATGAAGAGTACGGCAAAGAGTGCATCGGCCAGGATGACGAGAAAGATGGATTGTACGACGGCGACCGTCGTCAGCCGTCCGAGCTCGCGCGACGAGCCGGTGACCTGCAGGCCGCGGTACACGCCTGCAAATGCGATCAGCACTGCGAAAATCGGCGCCTTCAGGACACCGACCCAAAAGGTCATGGGGCCGATGGACTCGTTGACGCGGTTCAAATACTGCGGGATGGGGATGTCGAGCAGAAAGCGGCACAGGATTCCGCCGCCGGCAAGGCCAATCGCATCGGCGAGGACCGTCAGGAGCGGCAGCGCGATCACGAGCCCCAGGACCCGCGGCAGCACCAAAAGCTCAAAAGGGTCGGCACCGGTTGCGTACAGCGCGTCGACCTCTTCATTCAAGCGCATGGCGCCGATTTCGGCCGCAAACGCGCTGCCCGAGCGGCCGGCGACAATGATGGCGGTGAGGAGCACGCCAAGCTCGCGCAGCACACCGATGGTCACGAGATCAACGACGAAGATTTCCGCACCGAATCGTTGCAGCTGCTGCGCGCTTAAGAACGCGATGATCACGCTGATGAGAAACGCGATGAGCGCCACGATCGGGATTGCGGTGACGCCGGTATCGTAGACGTGCCGGGCGATCGACACCGGCCGCAGATGCTGCCAGCTTCTCGCCGCGGTGCCGGCCGTCAGCACCACGCGCCCGACGAATGCCAGTCCCGCGCGCATATCGTGCCAGGAACGCACGACGTAGCGGCCAAGCGCCGTCACCGGCTCGATAAGTTCGGGGGCGGGCTCGCCCGGCGGCTGGAATGCCTCTTTCGCCAGGGCCTCGTCCAGCACCTTAAGCTGCTCGGGACGCTCGCCGCGAAAACCGACGGCGGCGCCCGCGTGCTCGGCGCTTGCGATGAACTCGCGCAGGCGCCAGGCACTCGACAGATCCAGCAGCACGAGCCGCTCGGTTGCGATTGAAACCGTGCGCACGCCGTTCAAGTCGACTGCTGCGAGCTCGGCACCAATCTCCCTAAGGCGCAGCGCACGCCACTCGCCCGTCAGGGCAAGCTCAAGGCTGTCGGCGCTACGCTGCGCGAGAAGGAACTGCGTCAATGCTCCCCGGAATCCGGCGGGGCTCGCCCGTTTGCCCGCATCTAGCGCCCGCTCTGCAGATGCGCCTCAAGGAACCATAGATACTTGTCGACTTCGCGCGATATGCCGGTGTAAAGATCCGCGGTGTCGGCATCGCCTTGTTTGCCGGCGTCGTCGCTGCCCTTTCTGATCTTCTTGCCAAACTGACTGAGCGCGGCGGCCAACGCCTCCACATGCGCAAGCCCCTCGACGATGTTTTCCGGATAGGGTGTCAAGGCCGTGCTGCGTGCCACGGCTGCGATGGTGCCGTGCGCGGTGCCGCCCAAGGCGGTAATGCGCTCCGCGAGCTCATCAATGTGCGCTTCGACGCTTTCGGCAAGCTTGTCGAACAGCTCGTGCAGCGCGATGAAGTTTGGTCCCTTGACGTTCCAATGCGCGTGTTTGGCCTGGGCGCCGAGATCGATGGCGTCGGCGAGACGCGCATTCAGGGATTCACTGACCTTGGCGCGGGTGCGAGCCGGCAGGTCGTTGCGGGTGTCGTGCATAATTCCTCCGGCATCCAACTTTGTGATGCGGATTCTGCGTCAAATAACGCCGCGATACCAATTGAAAGCCCGTATGGCGCCGATAGGCTCAATCGATCGTTGGCGTCAGCTCTCGGTCTGATGGCGACGAATGCGGATCGTTAACCACACGAGCGCCACCGTCACCACGAGCCCCAGCCACAGATCGATGTTCTGCAGCGCCGACAATGGACTGATATGGCCCATCGCCGCCGAAACCTTTTGGCCGACCAAATCGGGCTTGCCGGTAAGCTCATGTTCGATGCCGAGCGAGCCCCAGATGCCGTTCAGCCGGTAGCCCAGAATCTCTCCAACGTAGTTGGTATGAAAGGCGATCCTCTCGACAACCAAGGCGAGGAGCGGCGGAATCGTCGCCCAAAGAGTCACGTTGCGCTTGGCCCAGGCGGACACCATCAGCAAATACGCGGCAATCGGCGCGTACCACAGCATGACTACGACGAGCGCCGTGAGAATGAACCCTTGAGTGTGCAGCCACACGCCCGTATCCCAGCGCAAGAGGTTTCGCAGGAACTCGGAGTTGCGAAAGCGCACCGCGAGGATCCCGGAAGCTGCGATGTCGGTGACGAGCGTCAGCACGTATACGCCCAGCGGCACGACGGCGAGGGCGACGATAAGCTTGGACAGCACGGTTTGCGCGTCCGACACCGGCAGCGACTTCCAAAAGAGGATGCTGCGATCCTTGCGCTCGGCATACAGGCAGTCGAGCAAATACAGCGGGAGCACGACCGCCAGCAAAATAAATTGCGGAATCGTCAAGGCGGAATGGAATACGGCAAAGAGGGCCACATGGTTTTGCGCCGCGGTGAGGTCCACGTCGTCTATCTGCACAGCCGCCCGGGGGAACATCGCAGCGATGATGACGAGAGCGGCCACCACGAGCGGCACGATCCAAAGCGAGCGGTGCTCCCACAACTCACGGCGTATCAGGATCGGCTGGATATTCATGCCGCGACTCCTTGCATCTTCGCAACGAAGAGATCCGCGATCGTCGGAGTGCGCAGGTCACCGAACTCCTTGAGCTCATCGCTGCTGTGCCCTTCGAAGAACAGCACGAAGCGACCGAACACCTCGCGCTCATAGAAGGGCAGCAGCTGTCGCGCACGGCGCGCCTGCTCCGGAGCTGCCGTGAGCTGCACAAAGCGGCCCGCTAGATCCTCGACCGAGCTTGCAAGCGCGATGCGGCCTTTCTGAATGAAGATCACATCCGTCAACAGGTTCTCGATCTCCTCCACCTGGTGGGTCGTGATGAGAATCGTGCGCTCCTTGTCAAAGTAGTCGTTGACGAGCGTGTCGTAGAACTGGCGCCGGAAGAGCAGGTCGAGGCCGAGCGTCGGCTCATCGAGCACCAGCAGGCGCGCGTCGATGGCGAGAATGAGCGCCAGATGCAGCTGCGTCACCATGCCCTTGGAAAGCTCGCGCACGCGGCTTTCTCGTTTGATGTCCGTCTTGCTGAGGAAGCCTTCTGCGCGCGCCCGATCGAAGCGCGGCTGCACGCCGGCGACGAAGTCGAGTGCTTGCCAAACGCGCAGCCATCTTGGCAGGACCGCCACATCCGCGATGAAGCACACCTCGCGCATGAGCGAGTCGCGCTCGCTATAGGGATTCTTGCCGAGCACCTCGAGCTCGCCGTCATAGTGGGTGAGTCCGAGAATGGCCTTCAGCGCGGTGGTCTTGCCGGCGCCGTTTGGGCCAATAAGGCCGACGATCCTGCCCGCCTCGATGTCAAAGCTGACCGCATCAAGAGCACGCACGCCGCGGTACGATTTACTGAGCGCGTGCGCTTTAATGATCTCACTCATTATTGTTTCCTGGTGTCGAAGGCCAAGGTGCGCTCGGGGCGGCGACTCCGCTTTCTAGAAGCTCGCTCGGGGAGAGTCCGAGGCGCTGCATGGTCGCGTACACCTTTGGCCATACTTCCGCGAGGAAGCGTTGACGCTCATCCGTGAGCAGCGCCTGGCGTGCGCCGACGCTCACGAACATGCCGAGCCCGCGGCGCTTCTCGACAAGCTTTTCATCGACGAGCCGCTGATAGCCCTTAAGCACGGTCAAGGGGTTCAGGCGAAACTCGGCGGCGACGCTGCGCACGGAGGGCAGTGGATCGCCCTCGCGAAGCGCCTCCTCGAGGATCATCGCAACGATGCGGTCGCGCAGTTGCCGATAGATCGGCAGGCTGTCGTCCCATTGCGGATCCATTGGGTCTCCTACTGCGGCCCCGTGTCGCGTATCTAGCTAACTAATGTAGCAGAGCGCTTCACGAGGCCCGCGCCGAAGGGCGCAAGCGGCGCGCCGCCGTGGGCGCTCAACGCACGGCCCTGGACTTCGCTTCCGAGCCCATGCACCGCAGCCGTAGACTCGACGAAAGACCAGCTCAAGCCTACGGTAAGCGCCATCGCGACGCCGGCGCAGGCCACAACCTTAATCCCGAACGAGTGCATTACTTTCATACGTCACCTTCTGTTGTGGGGAGCCACACCCTGCAGCACCCCTGTGGTGTTGTATCTAACTACAACACTACATGTGTGTCAAGAGCCGTATGCAAATCTTTCGAACCGGCGGGTCCGCGGTCGTTCTGGGCGGCAGCAACGTAGAATTCCGGATCCCACACCTGCCCTTTCCCGGAGATCCACATGAAGCCAGCCGTCAACGTCGCAATCACCGGTGCGGCCGGACAAATTGGCTACGCGCTAGCCTTTCGCGTGGCCTCGGGGCAAATGCTGGGTGCGGATACGCCCGTCAACCTGCACCTCCTCGAAGTCACAGCGGCGCTGGCGGCCCTGCAGGGGGTCGTGATGGAGCTTGGGGATTGCGCCTTTTCAACTCTGGTGCGCTGCGTGGCAACGGATGATCCGAAAGTGGCGTTCCGCGACTGCCAGGTTGCGCTGCTCGTGGGCGCGCGACCGCGCGGCCCGGGCATGGAGCGCAAGGATCTGCTGGTCGCCAATGCAAAGATCTTCTCGGCGCAGGGCCGCGCGCTTGATGAGGTCGCCGATCGCAGCGTGAAGGTATTGGTCGTCGGCAATCCGGCGAACACCAACGCTCTCATCGCTCGAGCCAACGCCAAAAGCCTAAAGCCGCGCAACTTTACCGCGATGACGCGCCTCGATCACAACCGCGCGATTGCGCAGCTGGCTGACAAGACCGGCACACAAGCCGCGGCTGTCCGCCGCATGATCATCTGGGGCAATCACTCCTCGACCCAATTTCCGGACATCACTCATTGCCTCGTGAACGGCGCGCCCGCCGCGTCCCGCGTCGACCGCACCTGGGTCGAAAAGAGTTTCATTCCCGACGTGCAACAACGCGGCGCTGCCATCATCAAGGCACGCGGCGCCTCCTCGGCCGCGTCGGCCGCGTCGGCCGCCATTGATCACGTGCGCGATTGGGTACAGGGCAGTGCAAGCGGCGACTGGGTCAGCATGGCCGTGCCTTCCGACGGCAGCTACGGCATTGCCGAGGGAGTCATCTATTCGTATCCCGTCATCTGCAAAAATGGCGAGTACGAGCTCGTGCAGAACCTTGCGATCGACTCATTCAGCCGCGCGCGCATGGATGCAAGCTACGCGGAGCTCGCCGAGGAGCGCGCCGGTGTTGCGGACCTTCTCGGCTGACCCACAGAAAGCCGGGCGCACGATGCGCCCCTTAGTCCGCGCTATAGTCGCGCAGGCGCAAGCGGCCGAAGAGGCACCCCCATGGTCGGCTTAATCATCACCATCGTGCTCGTCGCGGCAGCTGCCTATGCCGCAACGCAACTCGGTGGGATCATCGCGCTCGCCTTCATCGCTGCGCTCCTGTTGCTCGCTTATAAGCGCGCATCGCTGCTGCTCTTCTCGCTCACGTTTACTGTCTTACTTGCCGCTTACACGGTGCTCGGCACCGCGAGCGTGGCGGCGCTCGTGTGGCAGGGTTTTCTGTGGACGCTCCTCGGCCTCCTGTGGCTCGCGAATGTCGTGCCGTTGCGCAAGATCGTCATTACGCGTCCTTTCATGAAGGCCTATCTCAAACTTCTTCCGCCGATGTCGCAGACGGAAAAGGAGGCGCTGGAAGCGGGCACGGTGTGGTGGGATGGCGAACTCTTCACCGGCGCGCCGCGCTGGGAGAAGCTGCTGTCATCAAAGGCGCCACACCTGTCCGCCGCCGAGCAGGCCTTTCTTGATGGCCCCTGCGAGGAGCTGTGCGGCATGCTCGATGACTGGGACATCACGCACCGGCGCGCGGACCTGCCGCCGCAGGTGTGGGAGTTTCTGAAAGCGCGCGGCTTCTTCGCGATGATCATTCCGAAGCATTACGGCGGTCTTCAATTCTCGGCCTACGGTCACTCGTGCGTACTCGCCAAGATCGCAAGCCGCAGCGCCACAGCATCCTCAACCGTCGCCGTGCCCAATTCCCTCGGCCCGGCGGAGCTGTTGCATCATTACGGCACCGAGGAGCAGAAAAACCATTATTTGCCGCGTCTCGCACGCGGCGAAGAGGTGCCGTGCTTCGCGCTCACCGGGCCGCGCGCGGGCTCCGACGCCGCTGCCATTCCCGACACCGGCATCGTCTGCCGCGGAATGTGGAATGGGCACGAGACCGTCGGTATCAAACTCAACTTCTCGAAGCGCTACATCACTCTGGCGCCGATCGCGACCGTCATTGGCCTTGCGTTTCGCATGTTCGATCCGGAGCGTTTGTTGGGCGAAAAAGTTGATATCGGCATCAGCTGTGCGCTCATCCCGCGCAACACGCCGGGCCTAACCATCGGACGGCGGCATTTCCCGCTCAATATTCCGTTTCAGAACGGTCCCCTCCAAGGCAAGGATGTGTTCGTGCCACTCGATTTTCTAATCGGTGGCACGAAGATGGCGGGCCAGGGTTGGCGCATGCTGGTCGAGCAGCTGTCCGTCGGGCGCTGCATCTCACTGCCGTCGAACGCGACCGGGGCTGCGCAAGCGGCGACCTGGGCGACCGGCGCCTACGCCCGGATCCGCCGCCAGTTCAACATGCCAATCGGCCGCTTCGAGGGTGTGGAGACCGTGATCGCGCGCATGGTCGGCCTTACCTACACGATGGATGCGGCGCGCTCGGTAACCGCCGGCGCGATCGACGGCGGCGAGAAACCCTCGGTGCCTTCCGCGATGCTCAAGTATCACGTGACCGAAATGGGCCGCCAGATCGCGAACGACGCCATGGATGTGCAGGGCGGCAAAGGCATCTGTCTCGGCCCGAAAAATTATCTCGGGCGCGGCTACCAGGTTGTACCGATCGCAATCACCGTGGAGGGCGCAAATCTGCTGACGCGCAATCTCATCATCTTCGGTCAGGGTGCGGTGCGCTGTCATCCGTTCGTGTTGAAGGAGATGAACGCGGCGCGCGATCCGGACCGTGCCCGCGGCGTCCATGACTTCGACCGCGCGCTCTTCGGCCACATCGGCTTCACGCTTTCCAACGCGGCGCGCTCGCTCATAAGGGGACTTACCCTCGCGCGCTTCACTCGCGCGCCGATCGCCGGGCCCACCGCCCGCTACTATCAGCACATCGCCCGCTTCAGTGCATCGTTTGCATTTGCAGTCGACGTTGCGATGCTGACGCTCGGCGGTTATCTGAAGAAGAAAGAAAATCTCTCGGCGCGCCTTGGCGATGTGCTTTCGTGCATGTATCTCGCATCAATGGTGCTGAAGCACTACGAGAATCGTGGCCGCAGCGCGGCCGAACTGCCGATGGTCGAATGGGCGTGCCGCAATCTTCTCTATGACGCGCAAGAGCAGCTGCACGTCTTTCTGCGAAATTTCCCGAGCCGCGTGTTCGCGGGCGTGATGCGCATGCTGGTGTTTCCGCGCGGCCTTACGTATTCGGCGCCGAGCGACCGGCTGGCAGGTGATCTCGCGGCCATCGTCATGAACCCGACCGCGGCACGCGAGGAGTTGTGTCGCTTCATCTATAAGACAGTCGAGCCCAATAATCCGCTCGGCCTGCTGCAGGAGGCTTTGCGGCTGACGCCGCTGTGCGAGTCGATCGAGAAGCGCATTCGCGTCGAGGGCGTAAAGACCGGACGAATCACCGCGCTCGACGTGCCCGGCCAGATTCGCGAAGCGCTCGCCGCAGGCATCATTTCCGAGACCGAAGCGGCTGCGCTGAACGATTACGACGCCAAGGTCATGGACATCATCAATGTCGATGACTTCGCGCCGCACGAGCTTGCGCAGTCCTCGCAGTCAGCGGCAGCCGTTGCAGACTTTCAGGTCGCGTGATCAAAGTTCCTATCTTAAGTATACGGACAAGGAGTTCTCATGCGTATATTCATAGTTGCCGCATTTATTCTCGCAGCCTCCGTAAGCTTTGCACAGGAGCGCACGTCCTCGCCCGCCGGTGCGGAGGTGTACATCATCAGCCCCAAGGACGGTGCGAAAGTCCGGGGCCCGGTCACGGTGCTGTTCGGACTCAGAGGCATGGGTATTGCCCCGGCGGGTGTCAAATTTGACAACACCGGGCACCATCATCTCCTGGTCGACATGGACGTGCCGGCGGATTTAGCGACACCGATGCCCGCAACCGACACGCTCCTGCACTTCGGCAAGGGACAGACGCAGACCTCGCTCACTCTGGCGCCCGGCAAGCACACGCTGCAATTGCTGTTCGCCGACCTCAACCATATAGCGATGCAGCCGCCGCTGCTCTCGAAGAAAATCACCATTACGGTCGTGAACTAGGCGCTGCATCGTCTTGAAGCCGCCGCGCGCCGTTTTGCATGTGGATATGGACGCGTTCTACGCATCCGTCGAGGAACGCGACAATCCGGGCCTTGCCGGCCAGCCCGTCATAGTCGGCGGCTCGGGCAGGCGTAGCGTGGTGGCGGCGGCGAGCTACGCGGTGCGAAAATTCGGCGTGCACTCGGCCATGCCGATGGCGACCGCCTTGCGTCTATGCCCGCACGCGGTCTGCATCGCGCCGCGGATGCGGCGCTACCAGGAGATTTCCGCGCGGATCTTTGAGGTCTTTCACGAGATCACGCCGCTCGTACAGGGCTTATCGCTCGACGAAGCCTTTCTCGACGTGACGGCGAGCCAGCATCTGTTCGGTGACCCGGTGGCGATCGCACAGCGTATCAAACGCTGCATCCGCGAACGCACCGGCCTCTCCGCCTCCGTTGGAGTCGCGTGCAACAAGCTCGTGGCGAAGATCTCCTCGGATCTCGCCAAGCCCGACGGTCTTAGCGTCGTTGGCGAGGAACGGGTCCGCGAGGTGCTCGATCCGCTGTCGGTGCGGCGCTTGCCGGGCCTTGGCCAAAAGACGGGCGTGCAGGTCGAGGCGGCGGGCATCCGCACCTTTGCTGACCTGCGCTTGGCGCCGGATTCTGTGCTGTGGCCATTGTTTGGCCGCTACACCCAACGGATTCGGGAGCGGGCGGCCGGCATCGACGAGCGGCCGGTGCTTCCGGACCTCGAGGACAAGTCGCTAAGCGCGGAGGATACTTTCGAGCACGACATCGACGGCCCCGCCGTGCTGCGGGCGCACCTGTCCCGAATCGCCGCCCTCGCCTGTGAACGGCTGCGCAAGAAGCAACTCATGACCGGCTGCATTGGTGTGAAGATCCGGCGCCACGACTTCAGCACGTTCACCCGCCAGCGCGCGGTGGCGCCGCCGACCCACGATGGGCGTACCATCGCGAACGTGGCAGCCGAGCTTCTCGGCCGCTGGTTGGCTGAACATAGCGGGGCGAAACTTCGGCTGCTGGGCGTGGTCTTGACTGATCTCAGCCCGGCGTCACAACTTGGGCTCTTCGAAGCAGCGCCGCCGCACACAACGCGTCTCGACGCGGCGCTTGATGAGGCGCGGGCGCGCTTCGGCACTCGGGCCCTGCAGCGTGGCATCACGGTCAAGTAGCATTGCTTCATGTATCTGTCGTTCTTCGGTCTCCTTGAAAAGCCTTTCGCGATCACGCCGGATCCGCGCTATCTGTACCTGAGCGAGCGGCACGCCGAGGCGCTCGCACATCTGCTCTACGGCATCAACGACGCCGGCGGATTCGTACAGCTCACCGGTGAAGTCGGCACCGGCAAAACGACCATCATTCGCTCGCTGCTTGGACAGACGCCGAAGAACGCCGAGATTGCTCTCATTCTCAATCCGCGCATGACCGCGCCCGAGTTCCTGCTGACCATCTGCGAAGAGCTCGGTATCGGCGTGCCGGACGCCGCCACCGAGAGCCGCAAGGACCTCGTTGATATCCTCAACCACTATCTGCTGCGTGCGCACGCCGATGGCCGGCGCGTGGTACTGGTGGTCGATGAGGCGCAGAACCTTGCACCGGAAGTGCTCGAGCAGGTGCGGCTCCTAACAAACCTCGAGACCAACACGCAGAAGCTGTTGCAGATCATCCTCATCGGCCAGCCCGAATTGCGTGAGCTGCTGGCACGCAATGAGTTGCGGCAACTCGCGCAGCGCGTCACCGGACGCTACCACCTGCATCCGCTGTCAAATACCGAGACCGCCGCTTACGTGCGCCACCGTCTGCGCGTCTCGGGCTCGACGAGCGATATCTTCTCCGCGACCGCGCTCGCCGAGCTCTATCACCTCTCCGGCGGCGTGCCGCGCGTCATCAACATCGTCGCTGATCGCGCACTCCTCGGTGCTTATACCCAGGACCGCCATCGGGTCACGAGCGGGCTCGTGCGCCATGCGGCTGCGGAAGTATTTGGCCGGCGTTTTGCGCCGCGCTGGCTGCCGTGGCTTGGAGCCGCCGCTGCAGCTTTGGTGCTCGCGGCAACCGTGTGGGGAATGTGGCCGCTAATACCTTGGCGTGGGCACGCGAGCGCCGCCGTTACCAGCGCCGCTGTACCGCATGCGGCGGTCATCAAGTCCGAAGCGGCCAAGCCGGCCGCGACGGCGCCGGCCGTCGCAAGCGCCCCGCCCGCAACTGCCGCGCCGCCAGCCGCAGCGCTGCAAGCTCTTCTTACGGAGCACAGCAATGCGACCGGCCCGGATGACGCCTTCACGCAGCTCTTTGGCCTGTGGGGCGTGCACTATGTCGCCGGCAACATCGACCCCTGCACGCAGGCTGCGCAGCAGGGTATGGAGTGCCTCGTGCAGCGCGGCTCTTTTGGTCAGCTGCGCATGTACAACCGCCCGGCGATCCTGTTGCTCAATGACGACGTCGGCGCCAAGCATCAAGTTGTGCTCGCGGCCCTCGATGACGAGCACGCGCGCATCAATCTCGCAGGCGCGATGCACGCGGTGGGAATCGGCGAGCTGTCGCGCTACTGGTTTGGTGATTTCGTGCTGTTATGGCGGCCGGGTACGCAGAAGGTCAAACCGCTGTCAGTGGGCATGCGCGGTGATGAGGTGCGCTGGCTGAGGGAAAGCCTTGAGCGCTTGCAGGGGGTGACCGCCGGACAAGCGGTGAGCGATGTATTTGATGCCGAGCTCTCGCAGCTCGTGATGGAATTTCAGCGTCAGCATCGACTCGCCGTCGACGGCATTGCCGGCATCCAAACCCAAATCGTGCTGGCGAGCGCGGTAGCCGGACCTGATTCACCGTTACTGAGCGCCACCGCGCCCCACGGCAGCTAAGCGATGTCATTCATCCTCGACGCCTTGAAGAAATCGGAGAGTGACCGCCAGCGGCAATCCGGGCCCGCCTTATTTGAGGTCAAGGTGACACCGCCCAAGCCGCGATTCCCGTACTGGGCGCTCGCTCTGGCGGCACTGTTGGTCATCAATATTGTCATCGGCGCGTGGGTCTTCCTGCGTCGCCCGGCGTCAGCGCCGGCCGCGCAGAATGCGACGGCGCCTGTCCCTGCAACTCCTTCTAGCGCGACGCTACCGCTTGCAGCGGCCGAGCCGCCTGCGGGCCACGCCGCGCCGGCCGCAGCCATCGCGGTGCCGCCTGCGCCGCAGCCGGGTGCTCCTACCACAACGAATACGGCGAGTCGCACCGAGCCTGTTCTATCGGCCTCTGAGTCGAAAGACGCACCGCTCAATCCTGACGACTACGAGCCCGCCGTCGCGCCCGGAAAAGAGGCTCTGGCGCAGCGCGGCGCCCGTGTGCGCAGCGGCACCGAGAGCGGCCTCGTGAGTTACGCCGACGCAGCGTCGAATCCGGACTTGCACCTGCCTGTCCTGCGGATCGACTTGCACGTCTATGCCGCGAATCCACAGGAGCGCTTCGTCCTGATCAATATGCATCGCCTGCACGAGGGCGACCCTCTCCCTGAGGGAGGACGTGTCGAGAGCATCACGCCCGAAGGGGCGATCGTCTCCTTTCGCGGTTCGAAGTTCTTTCTCGAGCACCAGTGAGTTTTAGTAGATTCACCGCACCTCGCACAGAAACGTCAAGAATCGCCTTGTGCTGCATTAGCGACGCACCGCACATACTGCAGCGCTAAAGAAGCGAATGCTGCGAAGATGAGGGAATCTTGGCCCATTTCGCTGCCTGCACCCGGGCCGCTCGCCGCACGCAAACAGCGCATGTTGCCCCCGTGACACCAGGAGCATTCTGCCAGGCGATTCTGGACCAGCTGGTGCGAGTCGCGGCATTCTTGGTTGGCTGCCTGAGCGTTGCCGCCATAGTCGGCAATCTGGTCGAAATCCCGCTGCTAGGGCAGTTGCTACCTGGCCTCTCCTCCATGAAGGTCAACACCGCTTGCGGCCTATTTGCAGCCGTGATGGCGCTCTGGATTCTGCACAGCTGTGCGCCGGGATCATTGTGGATGCGCGTGGCGCGAGTTCTCGCGCTCATCGTCGTCGCGTTCGGCGCTCTCACCTTGGCGCAGGACCTGTTTGGCATCGAGCTTGGCATTGACCAGCTCATTCTGTCCGACAACGCGCGCGCGGCGCATAGCGCGCGTCCTGGCCGGATGTCCCCCGGTGCAGCATTTAGTCTCGTGTTTATTGGACTTGCGCTGCTCTCCTTGAAGGCGCGTTCAGCAAGGCTTGCCGCCTGTGCCCATTGGCTCATCGTTCCGGCGCTCCTGGTCGCAACTCTTGCGGCCATCGGCTATGCCTACGGCGTCAGTGCCCTCTACTCGGTGAAGCCGTACACGGCGATGGCAGCCCACACTGCCGTTGCATTTGTTGTTCTCAGCCTCGCGCTCCTGGCGGCCGATTCGGACTACGGCTTTGCGAGTATCGCCACCAGCGACAGCGCGGGCGGAATTGTCTCGCGCCGGCTGCTGCCGACGCTTCCTGGCATCCTGTTTCTGCTCGGCTGGGTGTGTTTGCAGGGTCAGATTCACGGCCTGTACGACACCCGCTTCGGTCTTGCATTGAATGTACTTTTCAGCATCATAGTCTGCATCGTCGCGGTCGCCTCGACCGCCATGACGCTGCATGCGGTCGATCTCACGCGCAAACGTGGTGAGGCAGAGATCCTGAATCTCAACGCGGGGCTCGAATTGCGCGTGCAGGAACGTACCCGCGAACTTGCACAAGTGTCCGCACAATTGAGCCTGGTGAACACCTCGCTTGAGAAGCTGTCGCGGCAGGATGGGCTGACCGGTCTTGCCAATCGGCGCTGCTTTGATTCGTATCTTGCCGATCAAATAGCTATTGCGCGCCGCCATAAGCGCTCCCTGGCGCTTGTGCTCTGCGACGTTGATTCATTCAAAACCTACAATGATCACTACGGACATCAGGCAGGCGATGAGTGCCTGAAACAGGTGGCTGCGGCTCTTAAGGCCTGCTGCCGTCGAAGCGCTGACATGGCAGCCCGGTACGGCGGCGAGGAATTCGCCATGATTCTTCCCGACACTGAGCTTGGCGCTGCAGTGCAGATTGCCGAAGCGGCCAGAGTAGCGGTCGCCAGGTTGCAGATAGCGCACGCGAAGTCGCCCACGGCGCCCTGTGTCAGCATCAGCGGTGGCATTGCCGTGCTGCTGCGCAGAGGAGTCATCAGCGCCCAGCAGTTGATCACAGATGCCGACCAGAATCTCTTTCAAGCGAAGCATCAGGGGCGCAACCGCATGGTTGCCGTGGATGCGAAAGCCGCATAAAAGCCTACACGCGAGCCCTTTGCGGCAGTCCCGCGCCGCTACAAAACAAACTCGACAATAATGGGCAGATGATCCGAGCCCACGGATGTTCCGCGCCGGAACCGGGTGACGGCTACTGCCGCATTAGTTACAGCGTGGTCGATCTGGATGCCGGCAAGTGGCATGAAGGTGGGCCAAGTCGGCTGCCAGCCGTATCCGTGCGCTGCGGATTTGAGATCACCGGAGGCAAGGAACGCCTTAAAATGCGCAGAAAAGGGCGAGACATTCAAATCACCCACAATGACGAGCGGACCCTGCTGCGCGCGCGCGAACTCGCCAAGAAATCGAAGCTGCTGATTGCGCAAACCCGAACAGCGCCGACCCATGGGCCAGGTCGCATGTATGCCGAGAAGCTGGACGCTGCGGCCGTGAATTTGCAGCGTCGCAGCGAGCGCAGACTGCACCTCCGAGTAGCCCGGCAGCATGTCGGCGGCGAGCAACGGCCAGCGGGATAGCAGCGTTATTCCTTGGCCTCGCTTGCCGCGCGCCGTGTAGCGGTACGCATACTCCTTATCCACGCCGCCCAAAGCCTCTTCCCATTCGCGATTGATTTCGACCAGCACGACGGCGTCCGGCCGCTCACGAGCAATAAAGTCGATGACGCGCTGATATTGGCGGTTTCTAAAGAAGACGTTGATCGACGCCAGCCGTATCGTCGGACCCTGTCCGCTAGCCGCGGCTGTTTTGAGTGAGCGGTGTGAGAATAACAGCGGCGCGGCGACGAGTGCATTCGCGATCGCAACCAGAAACGCGAGCGCCGCCAAGAGCGGCGCGCCGCTGAAGGCGAGGATGGCGCAACCCGCGAGCGCGAGCAGCCCGTACTGCAGGCGGAAGTGCACTGCGAGATCCATAAGCCAGATGCGTGGTGCGAGCAGGACGGAAAAAGTCGCAACGAGCGCGAGTCCGGTCAGAAAAAGTCCGAAAATCAATGCCACCTCTGCGTGCGCCAAAATGGCCGCGCACGAGCATAACGCGAGCGGCACGCGCGCCACGGCCGTCTGCCAAGATCAAGCCTGGCCGTGCCACCACCGTAAGACGACGAGTTTCACAGATTCGTCCTGCCGGTGGCGACAACGGTAGGCAATTTGCCGCATCGTGACCGAGCCTACGGGCCTACCCACCGTGCGGGGGGCGAGGGGGTGCCGCCTTAAGGAGTCCCAAATTCCGACTAATAATGCAATAGGTCTGGAGCGAACCGATACGCCGGCCGCCGATCCCGCGCCACGGTTCGAAATGCGCGTGCGCGAGTGCCTCGTGATGCTCACGCAAGACGCATCGCTCGCCACCGCCGTACGCGCCGTTACAGCCTCGGAACACGAGCTTTTTATCGTCCAGGCGGAGGCCGACCTCGCCACTCATTTGATGGGCGACGCAGCCGGCGTCGTGGTGCTCGACACGGCCGCCGTGGTGAGCGCAATCGCGCAGCTGACGCAGAGGCTCAAAGCGCAGTTTCCCGACGTCGTGCTGATTGTCGCCGGCGGCGCCTACGAACAGGCGGCGCTCACCGAGCAGGTGACAAGCGGCGCTGTCTATCGGTTCCTGCACAAGCCGGCTTCCGAGCAACGCATCCGCCTTTTTATCGATGCGGCATGGCGCCGTCGCCGAGCCGAGCACGTAACCGGTAACACAACGAACACTCTGACGAAGCTTGCTGAGCCGCAAGCGCCACGCCGCCTCGCGCTCACGCTCGGCATTGCGGCGCTGGCCGTAGCCGTCACAGCGGGCATCGCCGGGTGGCTCATGGGTCAAAGCGGCCGGGGCACCGTCGCAGCGCCGCCACCGCACACCGCGTCACAGGCTGCTGCCTCACGAGAACTCGCTACCGATGCCGTCTTAAGCCAGCTCCTCGCGCACGCCGGCGCGGCGCTCGCCCGCGGCGAGTTCATACTGCCGGTCGGAAATAGCGCGGCCGACCTGTACCGCCAGGCACTCGAGCGCCATCACGGCGACCCACAAGCGCAGGCCGGCCTCGACAAAGTCGTTGACCAGATGCTCTCCGCCGCCGAGCAGGACCTGCTCGCGCAGCATCTCGACGAGGCTGAGCATTTGACCCAAGGCGCACACGCCATTGCCCCCGACTCCATACGGGTTGCTTTCCTTGCCACGCAGATCGCACGCGAACGGGAGCGCGCGACGCGCGCGCAGGCGCGCATGCAGTCTCAGCAGCAACAACAAGCCGATGAGCTCGCCCGCCAACAAAAATCGATCGCTGCGGCACGCACCGCGCTTGCCGCGGGCAACCTGGATGAAGCGGCGCGCCTGCTCGCGGGCGCCGCCGACTCCGGTGTCGACCGCGACGCCATCGACGCACTGACTCGCGACCTGCAAGAGACGCGTCTGCTTGCAAAGCTCAACGAAACGCTCGCCAAAACCGCGCCCGTGCCGGCACTTGAAAGCACGCCGGCGGCAACACCGCAACCGGTACCTACCCCGGCGGCGCCAAGGGCGGCGGCGCAGGTGGACGATGTCGTCAGCGCCAGCACCCTCGAGCGATTGAAATACGTCGAGCCCGAGTATCCCCTCATCGCGCGCGCGCAGGGCACAAGCGGCTGGGTCGATCTCGCATTTGACGTGCAGACGGACGGCTCCGTCAACGGTATCGCCGTGTTGGCCTCGGAGCCGAAGAATATTTTCGATCGCACCGCGGTCGCGGCCGTGCGAAAATGGCGCTACCGACCGGTGCTGCGCGACGGGCACCCGGTCGTGCGACGCGTGCAGCTGCGCATTCGCTTCGCCGTCCAATAATTGGCACGAGTGCTCCCGCATGCGAGCTCGCTTGTTGATCGTCGAACGCGACCTGCAGTACGCCGAATGGCTGCGGCAACATTTGGGGGTCCTCTGCCCGGAAGCCACCGTAAGCCTGCTCGACATGAGCGAGCTGTTGCTGCAGAGCGAATCGCTCAGCCACCGCGACTACGACCTTTTGATCCTGTGCGCCTCGTTCGCAGTAGTTGCGGAAGATCAGCAACCCGAAGGGCTGGCACTGCTGTGTCAGCTGCGAAAACGAGCCGACTTTCCGGCTGCGATCGTTATTGCCGAAGACGGCGACGAACTGACCGCCGTGCGCGCGGTGCGCGCCGGCGCACTCGACTATCTGCCCAAGCGCCTGTTGACGCCGCAACGCCTAGGTAACGCCGTACAACTCGCGCTGCGACGCATCGAACGGCGCGTCTCGAAAAACCTTGCACGGCTCGCGCGCGCGAGCCGCCGCAGCAGCGATCTCGCCGCTGGGGCTCAGGCTGGGGAGGCGCTGTCGCCTAGCGGGTCTGCGTTGTGCGATCTCATTCCGCACTATCGCATTCGGGAAATGATCGGCGAGTCCGAGAAGGCCGTGGTGTACCTCGCCGCGAGTTTGCACACGGCGCGCAACGTGGCGCTCAAGGTCAGTAAACATGTAGGCGGCGGCACCAATGAGCCGCAGCTTCTGGCGCGCGAGCATGCCGCATTGAATGCCATCAGGCATCCGGCGATAGTTGAGATCTATGACTACGGCACGCGCGCGGGTCATGAGTACCTTGCCATGGAGTACTTTGCGCGCGGCGATCTTAAGGCGCGACTGCAGCGCGGCTTGAACGAAGAGGATGCCCTGCGCTACGTGCACGACATCGCCGCGGCACTGCGCGTCGTGCATGCAGCGGGCATCCTGCATCGCGATCTGAAGCCGCCCAATGTGATGCTGCGCGAGAGCGACGAGATCGTGCTCATCGATTTTGGCCTCGCCCGGCAAATGCACGGCTTGCGCAGCACGCGCACCGGCGTTTTGCGGGGCTCGCCCTACTACATGAGCCCCGAGCAGGCGCTCGGCGAAGAGCTCGACGTTCGCTCTGATCTGTATAGCCTAGGGGTGATCTACTTCGAACTCTTGACCGGCAAGCGGCCCTACGCCGGCCAGTCGGCCATTGAAGTCCTGCAGCAGCATGTGAATGCGCCGCTGCCGCCACTTCCCGACGGGCTCGCGCACCACGAGCCACTGCTGTCGCGCATGCTTGCGAAAGCCCGTGAAGAGCGCTGCAGCGATGCGACCGAAGTGCTGCGGGCAATTACCGCTGCGCGCAGCGCCGGCGCGCGCCGTTCCAGCGCGGCTTAATACGCCCTGATCGTGCGGTTTCTCCTCCCCGCGGCCTACGGGGCACGTGGCTGCGCGCTTGACACTCGCACGTCATAAAAGGTGCAATGCAGGACCGAAGCTTGCTGACACCCGTAAGGTGCGCTAACAGCCCTGGACTTCGCATGCACGTCGTCGACACGACCCTTTTCTATTCGCCGACGAGCGGCGGCGTGAAACGCTATCTCACCGCCAAGCACGCATGGCTCGCGGCCCATACCTCGTGGCAACATTCAATGGTGGTACCGGGCGACACGGAGTACGTGGAGCGCGGCGGCCTTTGCACCGTGCCGGGATTCACTCTGCCGGGCACCTTCAACTACCGTCTGCCTATGAATCCGCGCCGCTGGACAGCGTTGCTTGACGCGCTCGAGCCGGATCTCATCGAGGTGGGCGACGCATTCCACCCGGCGTGGTGCGCTTGGCGTGTGGCGCAGCGTCGCGGCATTCCACTCGTCGCCTTCTATCATTCAAACTTGCCGCAGATCATCGGCCGTCGTATCGGCAGTTTCAGCGAGCGCACGCTCGGACATTACATACGCTGGTTCTATGAGCGTTGCGATGTCGTGTTTGCGCCGAGCCGCTCGATGTGTGCATTCCTAAACGACCTTGGCGTGCGGCATACGATGCATCAGCCGCTCGGCGTTGACACCGAAATCTTCTGCGCGCAGCGCAAAACGCTTGATCTGCGTGCGCGCTTGGGACTTGCCCCGGAAACGCGCGTACTCGTTTATGCCGGGCGCTTCGCGCGGGAAAAGAACCTGCCGGTGCTGCTGCAGGCGTTCGCAAGTCTCGGGCATCCATACCACCTCTTGATGATTGGCGGTGAGCGCGAAGCGCGGCCGCTGCCGAATATCTCGCTCATGCCGTACCGACGCGACAGTATCGAGCTTGCCCAGTGGCTCGCCTCCGCCGACGCGCTTGTGCATGCTGGCACGAAAGAGACGTTTGGACTCGTCATCCTCGAAGCGCTCGCCTGTGGGCTTCCGGTCGTAGCGGCGCGCGCCGGCGCTATTCCTGAGCTCGTCGACGAATCGGTTGGAATGCTGGCCGAGCCTGGCAGTGCGAGTAGCATGGCCGCAGCCATTGTTGCACTCTACGAGCGTGATATCGCCGCCATCGGCAAGCTGGCACGTGAGCGCGTGCTGCGGCAGTTCACCTGGACGCAGGCGTTCCACACGCAAACCAGCATTTACGCAAACTTACTCGGTACGCACCGCGTCACGGTCACGCCGCCAGCGATCATCGAGTTGGGCTCGCCGAGTTCGTAGCGAGCTCGTAGATCGAGAGCGCACCACCGCGTTCACCGACGGCGAGGAATCGCCCGTCGGGCGACCAGCGCAGCGTCGACACTTCCGAAGCTGTCACCTGAATATCCACCGGCCGCTCTGCCTTCCCCGGCAACCACAGCGCGACGCGCCAATCACGACCTCCTGAAACGAGCCATGAACCGCCGCTCTGGTAGGCAAGGCAATCAATGCGATCCGTGTGCGCCGACAGCTCGAGCGGCCGCGAGCCTTCCGGGCCTTTGCCGCCAAAGTCCCAAACGACAACTTGCGAACCTGAGCTCGTCGCGAGCTGCCGGCTATTGCCGCTCCAGCATGTGAGTGCGACCCGTGCGGCGTAACCGCGCATATGCGAGTCGCGCTCAGTACCGCGATACCAGACGTGCACTGCGCCATCCTGCATCCCGGCGGCGAGTACGCGGCCGCTCGGGCTAAAGGCGGCGGTGAGACAGGCGGACTCGACCTTGTAGGCTCGCGAGGCAAAAGCTGGCGGCCCGATCTGATGGACCCACATCGCCCGGTGAGTGGCAGCGGCGAGCTGCCTTCCGGCTGCATCCCAGCTGAGCGCCGCGATGGTACTCGCGTGCGATGTAAGTTCGCCGATTCGGTCCCCCGCGCGATTCCACAGGGTGAGCGTCCTCCCTGATGCTGCGGCGAGCTTGCCATCGGCAGCGTAGGCAAGATGCTCCGTCCATGTGTTCCTGGAATTAAGTACCTTTGGAGGCACGGCGCAAGCCGCGTCCCAAAGCATGACCGTGCCATCCTGACCCGAGGATGCGATGGTGCCATTGCCCGCTTGCCACGCCACCGCCAGAGCGCCGCGCGCGTGCCTGCCAAGCGTGCGCACTTCTGGATTGGCGCACGCGTCTGTCACGAGGAGCACGGCGCCTTCTCCGCCTGCGATCGCAACCGCTGCACTGTCCGACGACCAGACGCAATCGACAACATAGTTGTCGAGCGCGACACTTGCACGCTTCGTAAGGCGCGCCTCTTTCATGCGACGCAGGATGCGAAGCCGGCTTCGAGCTCCTGTCGATCGAGCTTGCGGCCGATGAAGACCAGCGTGTTGCCGCGCGGTGCATCGTTCCAGGGGCGCTCGAAGCGGCTGTCGAAACTCATATGCACGCCGTGAAAAACGTAGCGACGCTCCTCGGCGCGGATGTTGAGCACACCTTTCATCCGGAAAATATCCGCTCCACGGCTTTGCAGCAGGTAGGAGAGCCACGCCTCGAGCTTTTTCGGATCAAGCGCCCGAGGGTCGGCGATTCCTACTGAGCCGATCTCATCATCATGATGATGATCCGGCGCGCCGTGGCTGTGGGCGGCGATGGCGCTGAGAAAGTGATCGTCCAATGCCAGCGTGCGCGCAAGATCAAATGCGCCGACATTGAGCACCGCATCGATGGGTACATCACCGTTACGCGTGTGGAATATTCTCGCGGTGCTGTTGATCGCGCGGATACGCTCCTCAATGCGCTTAAGATCGGCAGACGCGACGAGATCGGATTTGTTGAGTAGCAGCACGTCTGCAAATGCGACCTGTTCGCCGGCGGCTTCGATTTCATCAAGATGCTTCTCGATGTGCAGCGCGTCGATCACCGTCACGATGGCGTCGAGGAGGAATTGCTCCTTCAAATCCTCTTCGACGAAGAAGGTTTGCGCGA
This sequence comes from Steroidobacteraceae bacterium, assembly GCA_036833805.1. GTDB lineage: Bacteria > Pseudomonadota > Gammaproteobacteria > Steroidobacterales > Steroidobacteraceae > PALSA-1196. The sequence continues at coordinate 24,542 of DAITPA010000024.1, forward strand.
CCGGACCCGGATCGGCAAGGCCGGTGGTCTCGATCATGATGTAGTCGAATCGATCGCGGCGCTTCAGTAGCTGCCCCAGCACGCGAATCAGATCGCCGCGCACCGTGCAGCAGATGCAGCCGTTGGCTGTCTCGAAGATCTCCTCCTCGGCGCCAATGACGAGCTCCTGATCGACGCTGACTTCGCCAAATTCATTCTCAATCACCGCGATGCGCTTGCCGTGCTTCTCGGCAAGGATGCGGTTTAAGAGCGTCGTCTTGCCGGCGCCGAGAAAGCCCGTCAGGACCGTGACCGGAATGCGCGCTGTGACCGTCATAAAAATCGCGGCGGACTTAGCGCACGATCAGCCCGACGCCGCCGAGGAGCAACACCGCCCCGGCAATCCTCGTGGCTGAAAGCGGCTGCAGCGGAAAGCCGAGCCAGCCGAACTGATCGACCAGCAGCGAGGCCATATGCTGGCCGAGAACAGTCATCGCCAAGAGCGCCGCCGCGCCGATTCGCGGGCCAACGAGAGTCGCCACAGCGACATAAAATGCGCCCAACAACGCCGCACCAGGCCCACATGGGTACTGTGGCCAAGCCCTGGCGCGTCGGCCACGCGTCGCGTGAGGCCACGACATAGATTAAGGACTTATCCGTAAATGATGTTTAATCGTGTTGGCACTCGCCGGAAGCTGATGA
>DAITPA010000025.1:0-24495 GCA_036833805.1 Steroidobacteraceae bacterium
TCCACAGCCACTCAATAAACGCCTGCACCGCATCTTGCTCGCCGCATGCGAGCACTTCCACGCGACCGTCGAGAAGGTTCCTAGCATAGCCGCGCACGCCGAGCGCGCGTGCGCGCCGCGCGGCGCTGCCGCGGTAAAAGACGCCCTGCACGCGGCCGCCGACCAAGCACTTCTTGCAGATCACAGACAGTTCTGTATCACAACTGAGGCGCAGAATAGAATCGCACATGGCCGATATTCTCGTCGTTTACTACTCGCGCAACGGTTCGACCGCCGAACTTGCGCGCCATGTGTGCCGCGGTGTCGAGACGGTAGCGGGCGCAGTGGCAAAATTGCGCACCGTTCCGCCGGTCAGCGCACAAAGCGAAGGCCCCGCAAAGCCCGTGCCCGAAAGCGGTGCGCCCTACGCCACGCTCGATGATCTGCGCTCCTGCAGCGGCTTGATCCTGGGAAGCCCGACGCGCTTTGGCAACATGGCGGCGCCGCTTAAGTACTTTCTGGATGGCACGTCCACCCTGTGGGTGTCCGGAGCACTCGCCGGCAAGCCGGCGGGCGTTTTCACCTCCACGCAGACGATCCACGGCGGCCAGGAGACGACTCTCGTATCGATGCTGCTGCCGCTCATGCATCACGGCATGTTTCTCGTCGGTATTCCTTATACGGAGCGCGCCTTGAACGAGACCCGCGGCGGCGGTACGCCGTATGGCGCCTCGCACGTCGCCGCAACCGAGACCAGCACCGCGCTCAGCGCTGATGAGAAGGTGCTCGCGCAAACACTCGGGCGGCGCGTTGCCGCGCTTGCGCTGCGCCTTACTCCTTGAGCACGGAGCGGATGAAGGGCACGGTAAGACGGCGCTGCGCGATGATCGCGGCCTCATCGAGCGTATCGAGCAATTCATAAAGCGTACGCATGTCGCGCGGAAAGCGCCGTTGCAGCCAGCGCGCGCTCTCCTCCGGCAGATCAAGACCGCGCACCTGCGCCCGTAAGCGTAGCGCAGCGCGCTGTTCGGCTTCACCCAGCACGCGCAGCTGAAACACTGCGCTCGCCGCGAAGCGCGACGCAAGATCCGGCAATATCCAGCCAAGAAGCGCCGGTGGGGCGCGCGCAGCCGCGATCAGGCGGCCGCCACGCTCTTCGATTTCGCGAAACACGCCAAATAGCGACCGCTCCCATGCAGGCTGGCCGGCAACTGCATCGACGTCGTCCAGGCACAGGCATTCGATCTGCGGCAAGCCGTCGAGCACGCCCGTGCCAAGAGGACCGAGCTCGGAAAGCGGAAAGTAGCCCGCGCGCAGCGCTTCGCCCGCGGCGGCGCACGCCGCCTGCAAGAGGTGGGTCTTGCCGCAGCCCGTGGGTCCGCAGAGCCACGCGACACCGCCGCCTGCGCCGAGCGCCAGCTCCCGCAGATGCTCGACCGCCTGCAGATTGGGCCCGGCGAGAAAGCTTGCAAAGACGGCGCGATCCGCAAGCCGCACACCCAGCGGTAACTGCTGCATGCCCTCTTTCGCTCACTCGGTCTTGGCGCGCGCTGCCGATGCGCGTCGCGCGAAGACCACCGCATAGTTGACCCCGGAAAAAAAGGTCGTGCCGACAATGATCACTGCGAGCGTGCTCAAGAAGCCCTGCGGTGGCACGAGTGCGGCGGCGTGCGTGATCACGCCCAGAAGATAGGCCAACTGCAAACCCGTATTGATCTTGCTGATGATGCTCGGACCGACGCTAAAGGGTCCGATCCAAAATCGCCACACGAACGCGCCGATCAAAATCCCAACATCGCGCGTCACCGCGGTGAGCGTGAGCCACCACGGCACGAGCCCGATCCATGCGCCGACCAAAAACAGCGTGATGAGGAGGAGCTTGTCCGCGAGTGGATCCAGGATCTTGCCCAATTCCGACGTCCAGCCGAAGCGCTTGGCAAGGTAGCCGTCAAGACCGTCGGACACGGCGGCCGCGGTCAGGAGAAAAAGTGCCAGGTCGTAATTGCCGCCGATGAGTGCGACGGCGATCGGCCAGATGAGCGCGATGCGCGCAAGACATATGAGATTGGGCAGATGCCGCACGGCGCTAGCCGGTACGCCTAGCGGCGATACTCGTAATGCAGCCGGGCGTCAGCCGAACCGGTCGCTGCAAAATGTCCGGCAGAACCGAGCGCCTTATCGAGAGCCGACGAGCCGCCGCGTACGCGCACGCTGAAGGTCACCGCCGCCGCGCTCGCCTCCACCACATCGACACTGCGCACGCCCGGCGCCGCCTGCAGCAGGCGGCCGACCTCGGCGTAGTCGGTGAGCGCCGTCACGCCCTCGACCGCCACCAGCACCGCCATTTCGGCAGTGGGCGCGGATACGTCCTGCACGCGCGCGAGCGCATCGACAGCACCGTTCAAACCCCCTGCAAGCCCCGCGCTCCAGTTCTCGCTGACGAAGCTCGTGTACAGCGTCCACTGCCACGCGCCGCTCGCTCCGCCGCTGTCGGAGCGGCCGATGAGCACGGCATCGCCACCCAATTGCTGCGCAACCTGCAGGATGGCCTCGCGACCGAGGTCAGTGCCCGCCGCATCGACGAGCGTGAGCGGCACAAGGCTGATGGGCAAGCCGCGCGCTTCGGCGGCGGCATCAAGCTCGCGACGCGCCGCATCCGCCGGCGGCCCGGTAAGTGGCGGCGACAACACGATGAGCGTAAAGGGGCGGGTACTTTCCCAGGTGCTGCGACCGGCTGCGGTGATGGCGGATGCGAGCGCCGCGGCGTCGAACACCACATGGGTGGCGCCGTCCTGCGCAGTGCGCGAAGCCTTCATGTAGTGCGCGGCATCCGCAATGAGGTTGCCGAGAGCCGGATCAGACGCTGCTTCCCGGCGCCCGGTGGCACGCACCAGGACGCGCCTCAGCGCATCCTGCAACGCGGCGCCGGAAGGCGCTCCCTTGATGTCGACCTCATACACCCGGACCGGGCGTCCTGCCCAGGCGGCAAGCGGCAGCAGAAGGCAAGCCAGCGAGACGAGTCTTATCCAGAATTTGAGCGCGTGCACGTCTACAATACTAACACCCGCTACCCCTTGTGCCGCCCGGTGGCGGGACCGTGAGCTGCCTGCTTCGCACAACGACATGAGTGAGACTTCCGGCATCAGTTATCGTGATTCCGGCGTCGACATCGACGCCGGTGATGCGCTCGTCGAGCGCATCAAGCCCCTCGTCAAGCGCGCGCAGCGTCCCGAAGTGCTGGCCGGCATCGGCGGCTTCGGCGCTCTCATCGAGCTACCCGCAGGGTTCCGCCGCCCGGTGCTGGTGGCCGGCACCGACGGCGTGGGTACGAAGCTGCGGCTCGCCATCGATACCGGTCGGCACGACACGATCGGCATCGATCTCGTCGCGATGTGCGCCAATGACGTCGTGGTGCAAGGTGCAGAGCCACTCTTTTTCCTCGACTACTACGCAACCGGGAAGCTCGATGTCGCGGTCGCTGAAGCCGTCATTCGCGGCATCATCGAGGGCTGCGTGCAGGCCGGCGCAGCGCTCGTCGGCGGCGAAACGGCCGAGATGCCCGGCATGTATCACGGCGAGGACTACGATCTTGCGGGCTTCTGTGTCGGCGTCGTCGAGAAGGCGTCGATCATTGATGGCCGCGGCATCAGCGCCGGAGATGCGGTCATTGGGCTCTCCTCCTCGGGTGCGCATTCGAATGGCTATTCGCTGATTCGCAGATTAATCGCGCACGCGCAAGCGACCGCTCAGACGATGCTCGATGGCAGGCCGCTCTTCGAGCGGCTACTCGCGCCGACGCGCATTTATGTGAAGCCGCTTCTCAATCTCATCCGCAAGCTTCCCGTGCACGGCCTCGCCCACATCACGGGCGGCGGCCTTACCGACAATGTGCCGCGCGTGCTGCCCGCGGGACTCGAGGTCGTGCTCGAGCGGCAACGCTGGCATCGCGATCCCGTCTTTGACTGGCTGCAACGCACGGGGCGCGTCGAGCGCGAAGAGATGTACCGCACCTTTAATTGCGGCATTGGCATGGTCGCGATCGTTGCCAATGAGCACGCCCAGGCCGCCGTGCACCTCCTTAATTCCCACGGTGAGACGGCACAGCTCATTGGCGCGGTCCGAAGCGGCAGCCGCGGCGTCGTGATCGTCGAATGAGTGGAAGTGCGCCGCTTTGTCTTGCCGTCCTCATTTCCGGCCGCGGTTCCAATATGGTCGCGATCGCGCAAGCCTGCGCGGCCGGACACATCAACGCGTCCATAGCGCAAGTCATCTCTGATCAGTCCGCCGCCCTTGGCATCGAAACGGCACAGCGCCTCGGGCTGGCAACGAAGATTATCGCGCGGGCGGCTTTTACCGACGCTGCCGCATTCGAGGAGCAGTTGGCCCGCGCCCTTGATGAGCACTCGCCCGGGCTTATCGCATGCGCCGGCTTCATGCGTATCCTGTCGCCGTCATTCGTCGGGCGCTACGCTGGCTGGATGTTGAACATCCATCCGTCTTTGCTGCCGCAATACCGGGGCCTGCACACGCACCGGCGGGTGCTGGCGGCCGGTGACGCCGAGCACGGCGCAAGCGTGCACTTCGTCACTCCGGAGCTCGACGCAGGCCCGCTCGTTCTGCAAGCGCGCGTCGCAGTGCAGACCGGCGACACGGAGCAATCACTTGCCGCCCGCGTGCTTGCGAGCGAGCACATCATTTACCCCAAGGTCATCGGCTGGTTCGCCGACGGACGGCTCGCGTTGCGCAATGGGCAGGTCTGGTTCGACGGCGCAGTCTTGAATGCACCGCTCGTGGAGGACATGCGTGTCGTTGCGCCACACTAAATGGCGGGCGATTGCAGGAGCGCTCCTGTGGCTTGCGGCGGCGAACACCGTGGCGGCGTTGGAACAGGAAGCACCCGCACCGTTCGTTGCGAAATTTGCGATCGAATGGAAGGGAATTACTGCGGGATACACCCAGCTTGAGCTCACGCGCTCGGCGCCCAACACCTATATCTATAAGTCGCGCAATGCGGCGCGCGGCATTTTTCGCCTCGCCTTCCCCGACGCAATAAGCCAAATAAGCGGCCTCGCGATCGTCAATGACGAGGTGCGCCCCTCCACCTACCACGCCGATGACGGCGCACGCGACCATGGCAAGTCGGTGGACCTCAAATTTGATTGGCAGGCGGGGCGCGTGACGGGCGTGTCCGAGAATAAGCCGGTCGACATCGCACTGCAGCCAGGCACCCAGGACTCCCTCTCGGTGCAGATCGCGCTGATGCGTGAGCTTGCCGCGGGACGCGCGCCCAAGAGTTTCTGGCTCATCGACAACGATGAGATCAAAGAATACCGCTATGTGCACGAGGGCACCGTGACGCTTGATACGCCGCTCGGCAAACTCGAGACCGTGATCTATAGAAGTGAGCGCACCGGTTCGAATCGGGTCACACGCCTGTGGCTCGCGCCTTCTTTGGGCTATCTGCCGGTGCGCGCCGAGCGCAGCCGCGCCGGCAAGATTGATTTCGGATTGAGCATCCGCGAGCTCAAGACCGGCTAAGCCTTGGGGAGCGTTACGCCCTTTTGCCCCATGTATTTGCCGCCGCGATCCTTATACGAGGTTTCGCACACCTCATCGGACTCAAAGAACAGCATCTGCGCAACGCCTTCGTTTGCGTAGATCTTTGCAGGCAGTGGCGTCGTATTTGAGAACTCGAGTGTGACATGCCCTTCCCACTCGGGCTCGAGAGGCGTCACGTTGCAGATGATTCCGCAGCGTGCATAAGTCGAGTTGTGCACGATTAAGCCATTGGCGACGAAGTTGTGCAGAGCCGGTACGCAAATATCGAACACTTCCTCCATTCCAGTGGGGTCGATCGCTTCGACCACATCCCAGACCGGACCTTCTATCAGCGGCTCGAGATGTGTGTCCTTAGTAACCGTTGCCGCCTTGGCCCCAGCGGCAACGGACACTGACTGGTCCGACGGGTTGCTATCAAGCGAGTTCAAACTGCTACCTGCCTGACCCGCAGCGGCTCTCATCATCTGCCAGGCCTCGCGCGGCAGGGTGTCGAAATTACTACGGCGGGGCGGCTGTGCGCGAATAATGGATAATACTTCTGACTCCAAGACTTGCTGTTTTAAAGATCCCGGAATGCAGCCGACCATGGCCGCGAATCGCTCGATCTGATCCTTGTCCGTAATCTGGATCTTGCAGGCCCGCGTGCCGATGGCAGTCGTTTTCTCGCGAATGAGCGAGAAGATCCCGAACCTGAGCAGCAGGTGGTGCAGGTCCTCGATCAGGCGGCGCGACTTTGAGTAGTACTCGAGAAATACGCTCTCGCCGCCCTTGCTGCAATACACGCCACCGTCGCCGCTGAATAGCGCCTGCAGGAAGAGTCGCACTGAGTCTTGGGGTGCTGTAAAGATAGCCTGCGGGACAAATTTTTCTCCCGGCAAGACGTTGAGGCTGTAGCTCTTGAGCCACCGATGCGCGCGATTCGCCTCGAAAATCCCTCCGCGCCCCTTGCGGGTAACGAGGCGAAAACTATAAAGACCGCTGTACTTGATCTCTCCGAAACCCGATAACGCAATGGCAGTCTTCAGCAGCTGTGCGAGCATGGAATCGGCAGTTGTGTAAGTGGGACTGCCTCCGGGCGTATTGCAACAACCTTCCGAGATCATGAAACCGAGCAAGGTAGCTTCCCAATCGGGTATCGGCGTGTTCCCGAATAACGGGATTTCGCGCGCTACGGCGATACGATCCCCCGGACACAATTGCTCCAGGGGAACCCACCCGTTCAGCATCAGGAATGGATGATTCGCAGTAGCGCGAATCCGCAGTCCCGCGCGAGTGCGCAGCTCAAAGACTTCCCGCTTGCCTTGCGGAGCAAATGCAGAGACCTTTGCCGGCTTGAGGCGCCCGTGATCGAGGGCCAATGTGCTTTTGCCCCAACGCATTTCCGTGATCGGCACGTACGCCCCCGTTTCTGCATCTACCACGCGCGTATCGCCCGTGACGCACTTGCCAAGACACACCGTAAGTACGCTCCGCGGAATGCGGAAATACTCGACGGTGCGCGCAAGTGCGAACGAATTGGGCGGGATGATGCATACGCTGCCCGGGAAGTCGACGAAGCTTTTTTCGTCGAAGGCCTTCGGATCGACGATGGTCGAATTTATGTTGGTAAAGATCTTGAATTCAGGCGCGCAGCGCACGTCGTAGCCGTAGCTTGAGGTACCGTAAGAGACGATCCTATGACCATCCACCTCGCGCACCTGCTCGGCCGCGAACGGCTCGATCATACGGTGCTCGCGCGCCATGCGCCGGATCCACTGATCGGACTTAATACTCATCGATTCGGGCCCCGCGTCACAGCGTTAGCTATCTTCGACGACGATCTTGGGAAACACGGTGCTGCGATCGCGCACGCGCTGCGAAAGCGCGGCCGCCGTGCGGCGCGCCATCTGGAAATAGGCGCGTGCGCGCGGCGAATCGGGCGCCGCCACCACGGTCGGGCGCCCGCCGTCGGTCTCCTCGCGAATCTGCCCATCGAGCGGCAGCTCGCCCAGAAGCCGCACGCCATACTGCGCGGCCATGCGTGCGCCGCCGCCGGCGCCGAATACGTGCTCCACATGTCCGCACTGCGAGCACACATGCACACTCATGTTCTCGACGATGCCGAGCACCGGTACCGACACTTTCTCGAACATCTTCAGGCCCTTCCTGGCGTCGGCGAGCGCGATGTCCTGCGGCGTCGTGACGATGACCGCGCCTGCGACCGGCACCCGCTGGGAAAGCGTCAGCTGGATGTCTCCGGTACCGGGCGGCATGTCGACCACCAGGTAGTCGAGCGAGCCCCAGTCGGTCTCCGAAAGCAGCTGCGTGAGCGCCTGCGACACCATCGGCCCGCGCCACACCATCGGCTGCTCGGCGTCCACCAGAAAGCCGATGGACATGGCGGCTAGGCCGTGACTCACGAGAGGCTTGACGCGCTTGCCATCCGGCGAGCTTGGCCTCTGATCCTCAAGCCCCAGCATGAGCGGCTGGCTCGGGCCATAGATGTCGGCATCGAGGATCCCGACCCGCGCCCCTTGCGCGACCCAGGCGAGAGCCAGATTCACGGCCACGGTGGACTTTCCGACCCCGCCTTTTCCCGAAGCCACGGCTACAATGTTTTTGATGTCGCCCAAGGGTTGCAAGTGCCGCTGCACGGCGTGCGCGCGGATATCCGCGTGCAGCTCGATCTCCAGAGGAAGATCGATCCCGGCCTTTTGCAGGTGTTGCTGCAAGGCGGCGACGAGTTCGGCGTGATAACCGCCCACCGGAAATCCCAGCGCCAGCTGTGCGACGTAGCCGGCGCCGCCGACGGCAACCGCGCGTACCGCACCCCCGAGAGCTTCCCCGAGGTACGGGTCGACATACCCTTCGAGGGCGGATCGCACGCTGGCAAGATTCAGGTTCTCAGACATGTGAGCGCGTTGGCAGGCGGGGGCCGCGAATATGGCATAATCCTCACGCGCTCGCTTCGCATGTGGCTAAGATGTTTGCGCGCTACTGGTCCTGTCCTGATCCTGCACCCTATGCCGCACTTACAAGGAAGTCAGACGGCTGGGCGGGACTTGTGCGGGAATCATTCCCAACGGAAAGGCTGAATGAGCTTTTTCACGAATTTCCGTGCCGATCGCGTCATTACCGAGATCCGCTCGTCTACTAATCCTGCCAGTGCGGCCACGCAGAAGGCCGTCGCGAAACTGAAGGGCTTAGGCCCCGGGGCGCTCGAGCCGATCTTCGCGGCGCTCCCCGACGCCGATAAGAACGCAACCGTGGGCTTCGTAGAAGCATTGAGTGGCCTCGTCAGCGCCAAGTCCTTTCCAATCTTCGTCCGCGGCCTCATCGAGGGCAGCCCGCGGGTGATCGCCGGCATCTCCTGGGCCTTGACGAGCAGCCGCAACTATCCGCCGCATCTACTCATCGATGCGCTCGCGACCCCCGGCGTCTCGAAGTCCGCCGTGCTCGAAATCATTACCGCGCAGAAGCAACGCTTCAGCGTGCGCGACCTTCTGCAGGCGGCCTATGCCCAGGAGGCCAACGAAAAAGCGGCCCTGTTTCGCCTCGTTGGCGAGGTGGCCGATCGGCAGGCCGTGCCCGAGCTCATCGGCCGACTGCAAGGCAAGGATCCGATCAGCCGCGTCCACATCATCAATATCCTCGCGCGCTTCAACACACCTGAAGTGCAGACCGCGCTGCAAGCGCTTTTGAGCGACCCGAACAAGCTCATTCGCGGCGCCGTACTCTCGGCGCTGCTGCGCACCGACGGCGCCATTGACGTTGAGCGTGTCTGCGCTTTGTTGCGTGATCCGGAGATTGATGTCCAGAACAAGGCCATCGACCTCATCATCAAGGCGAACCATCCGGCGACGATCAAGTACCTCATCGAAATCCTGAAGGACGAGAACGAGTACGCGCGTCGCGCGGCGGTAGAAGTGCTGAACGAGGTGGGCACCGCGGCCTCCGTGAAGCACCTCCTCGCCGCCATCAAGGATAGCGACTGGTGGGTGCGGAGCCGCGCGGCCGACGCCCTCGGCAAGATCGGCGGACCGAAGGTCATTGAGGCGGTGATCCAACTCGTGCGCGACAAGGATGATGACATCCGCCGCGCCGCGATCGAGATCCTGAACCAGACGAAGGATGAGCGCGCGGTCGACGAACTCATCCGTGCCACGCGCGACCCCGACTGGTGGGTGAGCGAGCGCTCCATCGATGCCTTGGCGGAGATCGGCAGCAAGAAAGCTCTACCGCGGCTCACGGAGATGCTGCAGGCCGGCAACGCCAAGCAACTGCCGGTCGTGGTGCGCGCCCTGGGCAAGATCGGCGACGCCAAGTTCGTCGACTCGCTGCTGCCGCTCATGGCGCGCCCGGAGCGCGAGGTGCGCATGGAAGTGATTCAGGCACTCGGCAAGCTTATCGACGAGACGCGCGCCGACCAGCTGCGCGCAGAGCTGCGGAGCCAGGCGGAATCGGCTGATCAGACCATGGCGCGAATGATCCAGGCGACACTCGCCGACCTCGACAAACGCTTGCTCGGTAGCAGTTTGACGCCGTCACCGGCGGCTATGCCGCCGACACTGCGCGCGACGCAAATCACGCCACCCGCCGCGCGGGGGGAATCCGCGCGCACGCTGCTCCTCTCCGACGCTGCACTTCAGCAGGCGACCAAGGCCGCAGAGGCCGCCGCGGCGCGCCTCGATATCTCGACGTTGAAACCCGGCGATATCATCGAAGGGCGCTACAAATACATCGACAAGATTGGCCGCGGCGCTTTCGGCACGGTGCTCCTGATGGAGGATACGGTCGTTGATGAGCGGCTCATCCTGAAGTTCCTGAACCCGAACGTCTCAGGGGACGAAGAGGTGATGAAGCGCTTCGTGCACGAGCTGCGCTACTCGCGCAAGATCACGCACAAGAACGTCATCCGCATCTATGACTTTCTGTATATCCAGGGCAACTACGCCATCTCCATGGAGTACTTCCCCTCGCATACGCTCGGTGCGGAGGTTGTCAACGAGAAGCCGATGGACCTGAAGCGCGCCGTCGGCTTCGGCATCGACCTCGCAACCGGCATGACCGTCGCGCACCAGGTTGGAATTGTGCACCGCGATTTGAAGCCTGCCAACGTGCTCATCAATCAAGAGGGGCTGCTCAAGATCGTGGATTTCGGCGTCGCCGCAGCGCAGCGCGAGGGCGACACGCAGCTCACCAAAACGGGCTACGTCATCGGCTCGCCCAAGTACATGGCACCCGAACAGATTCTCGGGAAGAAGGTCGATGCGCGCGCGGATATCTACGCCGTCGGCGTCATCCTGTATGAAATGCTGACCGGCGTCCCGCCCTATGCCCGCGGTGATCACATGGCGGTTATGTACCAGCACGTGCAGGGCAAGGCCCGCGTCGCAAAGGAAGTCAATCCCGCCCTGCCGTCCTCTTTGAGCGACCTCATAATGAAGGCGATGGCGGTCGACAAAGCCAAGCGCTACCAGACCATGGAAGAGTTGCGCACCGCCCTCGAGCAGCATCTGTAGAGCAGCGCAGCCCTCCCGGGCAGGGAATGCTTGCTTAAGTTCGTGCGCTCGTTCAAATTTCCGCGCTTGTCTCCTTGATTCGACTACCCGGGCAGGCTAAACACTGGGGATATTTCCAGAATGGGGGCGCACCGTGGCGCGCATTGACGCGTTCCTAAAGCTCGGCACGCAGCAAGGGTGCTCCGACATACATCTCGCCGTCGGCGTGCCGCCGATGCTGCGCCTGTACGGTGATCTCATGCCGATCAAGTTCCGCGAGCTGCGCGCCGCGGAACTGGAAGGGTATGTCACGGAAGTTCTCACGCGCTCGCAGGCGGACCTGTTCGCCAAGGGCAACGACCTCGACTTCTCGTACGTATCCGAAGAGGGCGGGCGCTTTCGTGTCAATGTGTACCGCAAAGACACCGGCGTCGGCGCGACGTTCCGCACCATACCCACCGAAGTGCCGACCCTCGAGAAGCTCGCACTGCCGCCGATCGTCACCAAACTTTGCGACTATCACCAAGGCATGGTGCTGGTCACCGGCTCTACCGGAACGGGCAAAACGACGACCCTCGCCGCGATGATCGATCACCTCAATAAGACGCGGCGCGTCAACATCATCAGCCTCGAGGATCCGATCGAATTCGTTCATCGCAGCAAGATGAGTCAGGTCATCCAGCGCGAACTGAACACTCACATCCCAAGCTTCGCCGAAGGCGTGCGCGCCGCGATGCGTGAGGACCCGGACGTGATTCTGGTCGGTGAGCTGCGCGACGCGGAAACCATCAGTATGGCGATGACCGCTGCCGAGACGGGCCATCTTGTATTCGGCACGCTGCATACGACCGGCGCTGTCAAAACCATCGACCGCATTATTGACGCTCTTCCGGTTGCCGAGCGCGAGCAGACCAAGAGCTTCCTTGCGCAAAGCCTGCTCGCGGTTGTCACGCAGATACTCGTGAAATCAGCAGATGCGCACGGCCGGCGGGCGCTCTGTGAAGTCATGGTGATGACGAAGGCGATCGCGAAACTCATCCAAACGGATCAGACGCATCAGATACCGACGCAGTTGCAGACCGGACGCGAATTTGGCATGCAGATGCTCGATCAGGCGCTGCTCGCCGCGATCATGGCGAAGGAGGTCGATCCGGACGATGCCTACCATTACGCAACGGAGAAGCGCCTGTTCCAGAAATTTGTGACCGACACGAGCCTCCTGCCTAAGCTCGACAGCGCCGCGTCCGGCACCCGCATCGGCCCGGGGCCGACATCCTCCGCGACGTCCTAAAGAGTTCGCCGTGGCCAGCATTGATTCGTTCCTGATCGAAGTAATCGAGCGGCGCGGCTCCGACCTGCACTTCATTGCGGGCGATCCGCCGCGCATCCGCCTGTACGGGGATCTGGGGCCATTGCGGCCGGACAAGCTTGAGGCGAACTTCGTCAAAGAGGCGCTGTACGAGATCATGCCGAAGCCCGCCCTCGACCGCTTCGAGGCAAAAGACGGCGCCGACTTTGCCTACACGCTTGCGGATAAGGGTCGCTTCCGCGTCAATATCATGCGGCAGCTGAACGGCGTGGGCGGGGTGTTCCGCGTCATCCCCTCGAAGGCGCTCACGATGGAAGAGCTGAAACTGCCGCAGGCCGTGCGTGAGATGGCGCGCGCGACCAATGGCCTTATCCTCGTGACCGGCAAGACCGGTTCCGGAAAATCGACCACGCTTGCCGCGATGGTCGATGACATCAATTACCGTCTGAAAGGCCACATCCTCACGATCGAAGATCCGATCGAGTTCGTGCATCAAAGGAAGAACTGCCTCATCAGCCAGCGTGAGATCGGCGTGCACAGCGCAAGCTTCGCAAGCGCACTGCATTCGGCGTTGCGCGAGGATCCGGACGTGATTCTGGTCGGCGAATTACGCGATCATGAGACCATGAGCATCGCGGTCACGGCGGCCGAGATGGGCATCCTCGTGATGGGCACCCTGCACACCAACGGCGCGGCGCAGACCGTGGACAGGCTCGTGAACGCGTTTCCGTCCGACAAGCAATCGCACGTGCGCACCATGCTCTCGACGTCGCTGCGTGGGGTCGTCTCGCAGCAGCTCCTGCAGCGCGCCGACAAGCAAGGCCGGGTAGCCGCACTTGAGATCCTCGTGAATACTCCGGCGACCTCGAATCTCATCCGCCAGGGCAAGCTCGATCAGCTCGAGAACACCATGCAGTCGGGCGGCCAGTTCGGCATGCGCCCCATGGATAACGCCATCCAGCAGCTTCTCGAGCAGCGGCTGGTCACGGGCAAAGAGGCCTACAAGAAAGGCATCAACAAAGCGAAATTCGAGCCGGTAAAGGATCAGGGCTAGCCCTTAGCCTGCGCTAGACTAGGGGCATGCCCCGCAAGATTTTCGTCACGACCGCGCTGCCGTACGCGAACGGCCCGCTGCACATCGGCCACATCATGGAGTACATCCAGGCGGATACTTGGGTGCGGTTCCAGCGCATGCAGGGGCACGAGCTCTACTTTATCGGCGCCGACGACGCCCATGGCGCGCCGATCATGCTGAAGGCCGAAGCCGAAGGGATCACTCCGGCAGAGCTCGTCGCGCGCATCGCCGCCGGCCGGCCGCAGTCCCTCAAAGGCTTTCACATTGCGTTCGACAACTGGTATTCGACCGACTCGCCCGAGAACGTCGAGCTCTCGCAGGATGTCTACCGACGCTTGCAGCATGCGGGGCTCATCTATTCGAAGCCGATCGAGCAGTTTTACGATCCGCTCAAAGGCATGTTCCTCGCCGACCGCTACATCAAAGGCGAATGCCCGAATTGCCACGCAGCGGGGCAGTACGCCGACGCCTGCGAGGTGTGCAGCATTGTCAATGCGCCAGCGGATCTGATAAGTCCGTATTCGACGCTCACCGGTGCGGCTCCGATCCTGAAGACCTCCGAGCATTTCTTCTTCAAGCTGTCCGATCCCAAGTGCGTCGGCTTTCTGCGCGAGTGGCTCGATGAGCCGGGTCGGCTGCAGCCGCAGGTTGCCAACAAGGCGCGAGAATGGCTCGACGGATCCGGCGACAAGGGGCTCGGCGACTGGGACATCTCGCGCGATGCGCCCTACTTTGGCATCGAGATTCCGGATGCGCCAGGTAAGTACTTCTATGTGTGGCTCGATGCGCCGATCGGCTATCTCGCAAGTTTGAAAAACTACTGTGCAAGAAGCGGCGTCGACTTCGAGCAGTTTCTGTCCGCCCCCGATGTTGAGCAGATCCACTTCATCGGCAAGGACATCATCTACTTTCACACGCTGTTTTGGCCTGCGCTTTTGAAGTTCGCGGGCGCTCCCTACAAAGTCCCGAACCACATCTACGTCCACGGCTTCATCACCGTGTCCGGCGAGAAGATGTCGAAGTCGCGCGGCACGGGGATCAGTCCGCTGCGCTATCTTGACGTCGGGATGAACCCGGAGTGGCTGCGCTATTACATCGCGGCGAAATTAAATGGCAGCGTCGAGGATCTCGACTTCAATCCGGACGACTTCATTGCCCGGGTGAACAGCGACTTGGTCGGCAAGTACGTCAACATCGCAAGCCGCGCGGCGAATTTCATCACCCAGCACTTCGACGGCGCGCTCAACTTCACCGGCGACACCGAGGCGCTGCTGACAGCCGGGCGCGCGACTGCGTTCCTCGTACATAAGAGCTACGAGGCACGCGAGTTTGGCAAGGCGATGCGCGACATCATGACCGTTGCGGACGGAATCAATCATGAGTTCGATGCCAGGCGACCCTGGGTGCTGGCAAAGGATGCTGCAAAGCGCCGCGAGCTGCAGAATGTGTGCTCCTACGCCCTGTACGGATTTAAGCTTTTGAGCGTGCTCCTCGCCCCCGTGCTGCCCGAGCTCACCACCAGGGTCGCGAAGCAATTCTTTGGACTCGAGCGGACGTTTACGTGGGCTGACGCCGAATCCCTGCCGCAAAGCATTACGCCCTATCAGCATCTCATGACCCGCGTTGACGCCAAGCAGCTCGACGCACTCTTCGACATCGACGATAAGGAATCTGCAACCGTGACCACAGCAACACCCCCGCCGGTTCCCGCGACTGCGACCGCAGCTGCACCGGCGCCGCCACAAATCAGCACAATTTCGATCGATGACTTTGCCAAAATCGATTTGCGCGTGGCGCGCATCGCCAATGCCGAGTTTGTCGAAGGCGCGGACCGGCTTTTGCGCTTGACGCTCGACATCGGCGCAATGGGCACGCGCCAGGTCCTTGCCGGCATCAAGTCGGCCTATGATCCGGCGAAGCTCGTCGGCCGCCTGACTGTGATGGTTGCGAACCTTGCAGCGCGCAAGATGAAATTCGGCTTATCCGAAGGCATGGTGCTCGCGGCATCCGGCGAGAGCGCGGGAATCTTTCTCCTCACTCCGGATGCGGGCGCTGCGCCGGGCATGAAGGTGAGATGAGCGCAGACGAACTCGATGCCTTTCTGCCGCAAACGCAATGCACGCGTTGCGGCTACGCGGGCTGTAGGCCTTATGCCGAGGCGATCGCAAGCGGCCGGGCTGCGATCAATCAGTGCCCGCCGGGAGGCGCGGCCACGATTGCGTTTCTCGCCCACGCGCTTGGCCAAGAGATCCTGCCGCTTAACCCGCTGAACGGCCTCGAAGGCCCCGCGCTCGTGGCACAAATCGACGAGGCCCGCTGCATTGGCTGCATCAAATGTTTACCGCCCTGCCCGGTCGACGCGATTGTCGGCGCGAAGCAATACACGCACACCGTGGTTGCGGAGCTGTGCACGGGGTGCGAGCTGTGCGTCGCCCCGTGTCCGGTTGATTGCATCGTGATGATGCCGCGCAGCCAGTTGCAGCATGCGACCCGGGCGCCGCAGCCAGCGCTCAACCGCGAGCGCTTCTCCGCACACACTTCGCGCCTCGCGCGCCGCGCGGCCGAACAAGCCGCGCTCATTGCAGCCAAGAAATATGCAGCCGGCGCGCCGTAGAGCCATTTTTCGGCGCCTGCAGGCGGCGAATCCGCAGCCGACGACCGAACTGCTGTACAGCTCGCCGTTCGAGCTGTTGGTGGCGGTCATGCTCTCCGCACACACGACGGATAGGAGCGTTAATGCGGCCACGCGCAAGCTCTTTGCTATTGCCAATACGCCGCAGGCAATCGCAGCGCTCGGCATTAACGGCGTGCGCCCGTACCTCAAGAGCGTCGGCTTATACAACGCGAAGTCAAAGAATCTAATTGGGCTGTCGCGCCAACTCAATGAGCAGCACGGCGGCGAGATTCCCGCCAACCGCGCGGCACTCGAGGCGCTGCCGGGCGTTGGTCGCAAGACGGCGAACATCATTCTCAACATGGTGTTCGGCGAGGCGACCATCGGCGTCGATACGCATATCTTCAGAGTTGCCAATCGTACCGGACTTGCGCCCGGCAAGACTGCGCTCGCGGTAGAGGCAGCGCTGATCGCCAATACACCCGCGACGTATCGCAAAGACGCGCACCATTGGCTTCTACTGCACGGCCGTTACGTGTGTCTTGCCAGAGTCCCCGCTTGCCCACGCTGTATCATTGCGGACTTATGCGAATACCCCCATAAGACTCCACCACCTTCGCGTAAATCTCGCAGCGACCCGCAGCGCGCCGCTGCGAATTCTGGGCACTAGTCAACAACTGAGTGCGGACCCGCCTGCACGTTGAAGTGTGCAGAACCGATGTGCGGGAGCGTCGAGTCAAAGAAAGACCGAAATCCACATGACCCGATCTTTGCACGAGTGCGCAAGCCCTCGCCAAGGTCGTGGCGGATCCTTCAATATGAGATTTACGGGCACGCGGGCCATTTGGCTCGATTCTAGCCGGTCCCTTATTGGCGATCTGATGAGCTCTTTTGGACTTCAAAGGCGCAAGCAAAATGCTTGTGGGCTGTGATTTCTTTCTGCCCCATCGGCTAGTGGTACTAGCACCACTTACCATGACAATCGAGTCGCCGATTCTTATTTGCGACGGTCGCTCCGTCGCGAAGTCTGCGCTCGCGCCAAATGCACGCTTGAGGAACTCAACAAGCTTGCTGGGATCCCGCGCCACCAGCCGCGGCGTAACGCTATGCCACCCCACCGGAATCGATTTGGCCATCGCTGCTCCGTATCCGCATTTTCGGGAAAACCGGGTGCGTCGCTACGACTTCTTCGGGATGTAAAGATCCGTGAGCGTACCTTCGAAGGCTTCGGCCGCGAAGGCGACGGTCTCTGACAGCGTCGGATGCGGGTGCACGGTTAGGCCGATATCCGCAGCGTCCGCACCCATTTCAATGGCCAGCGCAACCTCACTGATAAGCTCGCCCGCATTTGTGCCTACGATTCCGCCGCCCAATATCCGCCGCGTTTCCGGGTCGAACAGGAGCTTCGTGAACCCCTCATCACGGCCAAGCGACAACGATCGGCCGCTCGCCATCCACGGGAACAGTGCCTTCTTAAACGCGGTGCCCTGTGCCTGCGCCTCAGTCTCTGTCAGACCCACCCACGCGATTTCCGGATCCGTGTAGGCGACCGAAGGAATGACGCGCGCATCAAATGAGGCCTTGTGGCCGGCCGCGACTTCAGCCGCCGCCTTTGCCTCGTGGCTCGCCTTGTGTGCCAGCATGGGCGGGCGCGCGATGTCGCCCACCGCAAAGATGTGCGGCACGTTGGTGCGCAGTTGCTTATCGACCGGAATGAAGCCGCGGTCCGATACCGCAATACCGGCGGCATCGGCGCCAATCAGCGCACCATTTGGCACGCGTCCCACGGCGACCAGCACGCGCTCGAAGACTTGCGGCGCGGGCGCCTTGTCGCCCGCGAACGTGACGCGCAGGCCCTCGGGTAGCGCCTCCACCTTGACTACTTTTGTCGCGGTCAGTATCTGCTCGTAGCGGGCACGGATGCGCTTCTCAAGCGGCCGCACCAGGTCGGCATCGCAGCCGGGCATGAGCTGCGGCAGCACTTCGACGACGCTCACGCGGCTGCCGAGCGCGTCGTACACGCACGCCATCTCAAGGCCGATTATGCCGCCGCCGATGATGAGAAGCTTGCCGGCTTCGGGCAGCTCGAGCGCGCCGGTCGAGTCCATCACGCGAGGGTCGTCGGGCAAACCCGGCAGCCGCGTCGCCTCGGAGCCCGCGGCAATGACGCATTGCTCGAAGCGAATGCGCGTGGTGCCCGTGTCACTCTTCACCTCCACCACGTGCGCGCTTACGAAGCGCGCACGGCCCTGCACGACATCGACCTTGCGCTGCTTCGCGAGCACCATCAGGCCGCCCGTCAGCTTTTTGACGACTGACGCTTTCCAGGCCCGCAGCCGCGGCAGATCAATCGCGGGAGCGCCGAAGGTTATGCCGTGTGCGCTCATCGCCTCAGCATCGTCGATGACCTTGGCGGCATGCAGAAGCGCCTTTGACGGAATGCAGCCGACGTTTAGACACACGCCGCCCAGGGTTGCGGAGCGCTCAACGAGCGTCACCTGCAAGCCAAGATCAGCGGCGCGAAACGCCGCGGTGTACCCGCCGGGCCCCGCGCCCAGCACCAGGAGTTTGGTTGAGCGGTCTGCCCGCTCGGTCTTTTCCGCCGCCGGCGTGACGGGCGGTGCCGCCATGCGAACCGTGTCTCCGCCCCGATCCGCGCTCGCTGCGGCTGCGGCGCTCGGCGCCGCAGCCGGCGGTGCCGCAGGAGGTGTGACCGCGGCCCGTGGGACCTCGGCTTCGATGCGCGCGATGAGTGTGCCCGCGGATGCCTTATCACCGCGCTTCAGCAGGACCTCGACGACCTTGCCCGCCGCAGTCGCCGGAACGTCGAGCGATGCTTTTTCAGTCTCCAGTGTGACGAGCGGCGTATCCACCTCAATGGTGTCGCCGGGACGTACGAGTACATCAATCACCGCGACGTCCTTAAAGCCGCCGAGATCCGGAACGGCGAGCTCGAGGCGACTCACGGCACGGCTTCGACGAGCCCGCGCGGCTCGGAAAGACTCGCTGCGAGGAAATTTGTGAAACGTGCGGCACTGGCGCCGTCGATCACCCGATGGTCGTACGAAAGGGATAGCGGCAGGATCAGCCGCGGCACGAAGCCGCCATCCCGATATAGCGGCTGCATGGAACTGCGCGACAGACCCAAAATCGCAACTTCCGGCGCATTGATGATCGGCGTGAACGCCGTGCCGCCAATCCCGCCCAGACTTGAGATCGTGAATGAGCCTCCCTGCATCTCGGCCGCCGTAAGCTTGCCGGCGCGCGCCTTCTCGGCCAGCTCCCCGAGCCGACGCGCGATCTCGTAGACATCGCGATGCTCGGCGTCGCGCAGCACCGGCACGACGAGCCCGTTCGGCGTATCGGCCGCAAAACCGATGTGCACGTATTTTTTCAAGATCAAGTTCTCGCCACGCTCGTCGAGCGAGGCATTGAAATGCGGAAACTCCTGCAGCGCACGCGCGCAGGCGCGCACAACGAAGGCGAGGATCGAAAGTTTGATGCCCTCCGTCGCCGCTTTCTGCTTCAGTTTGGTGCGCGCGTCCTCAAGATCGGTGATGTCCGCGTTCTCAAACTGCGTGACATGCGGAATATTGACCCAGCTTGCATGCAGGCGCGGGCCGGAGATGCGCTGGATGCGCGACAGCGGCTTTATTTCGACCGCCCCGAACTGACTGAAGTCGATCACCGGCACTGCGGGCCACGCCGAACCCGCGCCGGCGGGCGCTTTGCTACTCAGCATCCGTTTGACGTAGGCCTTGACGTCGTCATGGTTGATGCGCGACTTCGGGCCCGTGCCTTTGATTTGCGCGAGATCGACTCCCATCTCACGTGCGAGCTTTCTGACCGAGGGTCCGGCATGCGCCTTCGCGAACCCGAGCTCATTAAAAATTGGGGGAGGGCGCGAACTTGCCGGGACCGGCACGGAAGGCGGCGCAGCGGCGGCTGCCGCCGGTGCGGGTGCTACGGGTTCTTGCCGCGCCGGTGCGGCGGCCTCGACCGGAGCCGGGGCAGGCGTTGCTTTAGGCTCGGCAGCATCGGTGTCAGAGCGCACGGTAACGAGGATGTCGCCGGGTGACACCTTGCTCGACGTTGTGACATGAACTTTCTCGATGACGCCGGCCGTGGTCGAGGGCACATCCATTGCCGCTTTTTCGGTTTCGAGCGTGACGAGCGGCGCATCCGCCTCGATGGCGTCGCCCGGTTTGACGAGCACGTCAATGACGGCCACGTCCTTGAAGTCGCCCATGTCGGGCACGCGTACTTCAATCTGCCGGGCCATTACACAAGCGCTCTGCTAGATCTTCCAGGGATCAGGGCTGGCAGGATCAATGCCGAGCTTCACCATCGCCGCGCTTATCGTCGCGCCGTCGATCTTTCCTTCGTCGGCGAGGCCCTTCAATGCTGCGAGTACGATGAAATTACGATCGACTTCAAAATGCTTGCGCAGCGCCGCGCGCGAATCCGATCGGCCAAAGCCGTCGGTGCCGAGCGTGATGTAACGCGGGCCCGCCCATTGGCGTATGAGATCCGGCAGCGTGCGCATATAGTCGGTCGCGGCGATGATTGGGCCTTCGCGGTCCTTCAAGCACTCCTGCACATGCGGCGAGCGCGGCGTC
The DNA here is from genome assembly GCA_036833805.1 of Steroidobacteraceae bacterium. GTDB lineage: Bacteria > Pseudomonadota > Gammaproteobacteria > Steroidobacterales > Steroidobacteraceae > PALSA-1196. The sequence continues at coordinate 20,636 of DAITPA010000025.1, forward strand.
TCGCCAGCATGCAGCATGTTCCAGCGCTCGCACTCGAGCGCCTCGCGCCGCAGCTCGGAAAAGCTCGTCACCGAAAAGACATCAACGGGCACCTGATATTCGTTCTCGAGCACCACGGCCGCCGCAAGGCATTCGCGCAAGATCGTGCCGGATCCCAAAAGCGTCGCACGTACGCGGCCGCGGCCGCCGATCTGCAGAAGATACATGCCCTTCAAAATTCCGCTCTGCACACCTGCGGGCATCGCGGGCTGAAGGTAGTTTTCGTTCATGCAGGTGATGTAATAGAAAATGCTCTCTTGCTTGACGAACATGCGGCGCAGCCCATCGTGAATGATCACCGCGAGCTCATACGCGTAGGCCGGATCATAGGCGACGCAGTTGGGCACCGTGGTTGCCACGATCTGACTGTGACCGTCCTGATGCTGTAAGCCTTCCCCGGCAAGCGTCGTGCGGCCTGCGGTTGCGCCAATGAGAAAGCCGCGCGCCTGAATGTCGCCCGCCGCCCATATGAAGTCGCCGACGCGCTGGAAGCCAAACATCGAGTAGAAGGTATAGAACGGCACCATATTGATGCCGACATTGGTGTACGCAGTACCCGCTGCGATCCAGGAGCAAAGCGACCCCGCTTCATTGATGCCCTCCTCGAGCATCTGGCCCTTTTTGTCCTCGCGATAGGACATGAGCGTGTCCGAGTCCTGCGGCGTGTAGAGCTGTCCCACCGATGAATAGATGCCGATCTGGCGGAACAGCCCCTCCATTCCAAAGGTGCGCGCCTCATCGGGCACGATGGGCACGACATTCTTGCCCATGTTCTTGTCTTTCAATAGAACGCTTAAGATCCGCACGAAAGCCATGGTGGTCGAGATCTCGCGATCGCCGGTGCCTTCAAGCATGGCGCCGAAGGCTTCGAGTGCGGGGATCGCAAGCGGCGGAGCGTGTTGTGGCCGCGAGGGCAAATAGCCGCCGAGCGCTATGCGGCGTTCGCGCAAATAACGCATTTCCTCCGCGTCGTCCGCGGGTTTATAGAACGGCAGACGCGTGAGGTCCGCGTCGGAGATCGGAATGTGGAAGCGATCGCGAAACGCCGTGAGCACTTCGTCGCCGAGCTTTTTCTGTTGGTGCGTGCCCATCAGGCCTTCGACGCCTTTGCCTAAGCCGAAACCCTTCACCGTCTTCGCGAGAATCACTGTCGGCTGGCCTTTGTGGGTGGTCGCGGCCCAATAGGCGGCATACACCTTGCGATGATCGTGGCCGCCGCGATTTAGTCCCCAGATCTCCTCGTCGGACATGTTGGCGACCATGGCCTTGAGCTCAGGATACTTGCCGAAGAAATGCTCGCGCGTGTAGGCGCCGCCTTTTGCCTTGAAGTTCTGATACTCGCCGTCGACGCATTCCTCCATCACGCGGCGCAGCAGCCCCTTGTGATCGTTCGCGAGAAGCGGATCCCAGCGCGAGCCCCACAATACCTTCAAAACATTCCAGCCGGCGCCCAGGAATGCAGCCTCGAGTTCCTGGATAATCTTGCCGTTGCCGCGCACCGGACCGTCGAGGCGCTGCAGATTGCAATTGATGACGAAGATCAGATTGTCGAGCTTCTCGCGCACCGGCATGGTGAGTGCGCCCATGGACTCCGGCTCATCCATTTCGCCGTCGCCCAGGAAACACCAGACCTTGCGATCGGAGGTCTTCGTAAGCCCGCGATGTTCAAGGTACCGGATGAAGCGTGCCTGGAACATCGCCATCATCGCGCCCAAACCCATCGACACAGTCGGGAACTGCCAGAAGTCGGGCATGAGCCACGGATGCGGGTAGGAGGATAGGCCGTCGCCCTGCACTTCCTGCCGAAAGTGGCGCAGCTGATTCTCCGAGAGCCGTGACTCGAGATATGCGCGCGCGTAGATCCCAGGCGAGGAATGCCCCTGCATGAAGACGAGATCCCCCGGATGCCGCTCCGAGGGCGCGCGCCAGAAGTGATTGAAGCCCACTTCGTAAAGGGTCGCGGAGGATGCGTAGGTGGAAATATGGCCGCCGTACTCGGAGGACTGGCGGTTCGCTTGCACGACCATCGCCATGGCATTCCAGCGGATGTAGGACTCGATGCGGCGCTCGAGTGCGCGGTTGCCCGGATATTCGCGCTCGAGGCCCGTCGGAATCGTGTTGACGTAAGCGGTATTCGGCTTGAACGGCAGGTAGGCGCCAGCGCGGCGCGTGTAATCAATAAGCCGCTCAAGCAGGAAGTGGGCGCGCTCCGCGCCCTGGGCCTTCAGCACCGAGTCCATAGACTCGAGCCATTCCTGTGTCTCAACAGGATCGAGATCTTCTAGCTTAGGGGAGTCGTTCATCGAGTTTGAAAGGGATCGCAAGCCCGCTGTGATAGGATGCGCGAGCAAGTCGCGAGAAAAACCGAATCGGTCAAATTAGATCAATGATCCGTTTTTCGCTCACGAGCGTCAAGCAGCGTGACGCGCGATCAGGGGTCTGAATCGACGCACGCGCGCGGCGCGTGATACTGCCCGACGAGGCCGCGCCGTGCAATGCCATCTCGACAATCCAGGCGCCGGCGCAAGCGTCGGCATCGAGCGCGCGCGCGGCGCAAATTGCGCGTGCCGCAAGCGGCGGCAACCCACGTGACTCATAACGAGCGCAACGCGCAAGCAGCCCGCACCACAATCGTGTTCTGCGTGCTTGCAGCTTTATGCGAGGGCTTTGATCTACAGGCAGCAGGGGTTGCGGTCGCGGGGATTTCGCCCGAGTTGCGACCCGGCCCGGAGAAGCTGGGCACTTTTTTTAGCGCCAGCACGGTTGGGCTCTTTATCGGGGCGCTCGTTGGGGGACGATTGGCCGACAGTATCGGACGCAAGACCGTCATGGTTGCATCGATCGCCGTGTTTGGGCTTTTCTCTCTGCTGACAGCGTAAGCGGGAAACATGACTGAGCTCAACTGGGCGCGCCTGCTGACTAGGCTTGGGCTCGGCGGCGCGTTGCCGAATCTCGTCACCCTGGTATCGGAGAGCGCACGACCCAATCGCCACAGCGCGAGTATCGCGCTCGTCTATAGCGGCAATCCGTTCGGCGGCACGATCGCAAGCATCGCGAGCCTCGTGATCAGCCCTACACACTGACGCTGGATCTTCATCGTTGGCGGCGTCACGCCACTGCTTCTCGTGCCGGTTATGGCGCTCGTGCTGCAGGAGTCTGCCGCCTTCCGGCGCGTGCAGGGCGAGTCGAGAAGCGTTGCTGCGGGTGTCGTGTCGATGCCGCGGCGCGGCAGCTTCACCGCCATACTTTCTGAAGGGCGCGCGCCCCGTACGCTGCTTTTGTGGGTCAGTTTTTTCTTGGGTCTGCTCTCCCTGTATCTGTTGATCAACTGGCTGCCGACCCTTCTGATGAGCGACGGCCTGACGCACGCGCAGGCGGCAGGCGCGCAAATTGGCTTCAATATGGGCGGCGGCCTTGCGGCACTTCTGATTGGCCATTTGCTCGAAGGCAACCTGCGGCGCGGCAGTGTGACGGTAACCTTTGTTGCCCTGCCGCTTCTCATGGCAGCGCTTGCGAAGTGCCCGCCGCAGCCGGCGCTGATGATTAGCGTCGTATTCCTACTCGGTTGCGCAATCGTCGCGCCGCAGGACTTCCTGTATGCGATGGCGCCGCCCAGCTATCCGACGAGCATTCGTGCTGTGGGGCGTCGGCGCGGCCGTGGCCGCAGGGCGGGTCGGCTCAATCGTCGGACCGAAGTTGGGCGGTGCCTTACGAGCAGCCGGCCATGGCGGTGCGCAATTGTTCCTGGATATCCTGCCGCTCGTCATCGTCGGCAGCATCTGTGGCATGTTATTGGCGCGCTACATGCCGAAGCTTATGCG